>CAZMKA010000168.1:0-7745 GCA_964566605.1 uncultured Saprospiraceae bacterium
TTGGATAATTACTGAATTTTAACCGCAATTATAAAGTGCAATCTGTATAATTCCTGTTAATTTCAACAAATACCAATTCTTAAGGTTATCATTCTGACAAAAATAATCTTGTATGCAGATTAATTGTCCAAATGAAATTTCATTAATATACTAGATTGCAAAAATTTACTATATTGCCAATCTATATTATAAAATAAAGTAAATCTAATCAAATGAAAGATTTAACCGTAATAGAATACTTTTACCATCACGAAAAACAACATCCTGAAAAAACGTTTCTACGCCAACCTTTTGGAGAGAGATGGGAAGAGTATACGTGGGCAGAAGCTGGAGTAATGGCTAGAAAACTAGCTAATTATTTTAATTCTTTGGGCTTAAAGCCCAAAAGTCACATTGGCTTAATATCTAAAAATTGCCGTGAATGGATTATTTCCGACCTTGCAATTATGATGGCTGGACATATTTCTGTGCCTTTTTTCCCTACATTAACAGATGAACAAATAGCTGAAGTTCTTGAAATAGGAGATGTTGACGTATTAATTGTAGGTAAAATAGAGACTTGGGACGGCATGAAAGCTGGAATACCCAAAGATATGCCTGTAATAAAATTCCCTCACTATGAAGGTAATTCCAAAATTACACGAGGTAAGGACTGGGATGAAATCATGAAAGAACAAAAGCCTATAGAAAAAGATCACGTTCCTAATATGGATGATTTGTGGACCATAATATTCACTTCAGGAACCACTGGAACCCCAAAAGGAGTTATGCATACTTATAAGATTATAAATAGCTTAATCAATGAGGCTTTTGCACGTAAGAATCCACTTGCCATTGATAAAAACGGAAACAATAAAATGTTTTCATTCTTGCCTTTGAATCACATAGCCGAAAGAGCTATTGTAGAATTGATGTGTTTAAGGTATTCAGGTTCCATTTCCTTTACGGAATCAATTGATCGATTTGCGGCTAATGCCCAAAGTGTTCAACCAACTCTATTCTTTGCTGTACCTAGAATTTATAATAAATTCCGAGCAGCAGTTTTAGAAAAATTGCCTCCTAAAAAGTTAAACTTACTTCTTAAGATTCCTATCGTAAAGAACATAATTAAGAAGAAAATTGCGACGAATCTAGGTCTTAGTAATTGTAGATCTATTACTGTCGGTGCAGCACCAATGGCACAGTCTGCTAAAGACTGGTTTGCAATGTTGGGATTAGGGCTTACAGAAGGTTATGGTCAAACAGAAAACTGTGCAGCGACCTCTTTCTTGTTTGCGCACGAGGACAAACCAGGAAGTGTTGGGTTGCCTCATGATGGTTGTACTGTAAACATTGATCCTGATACAAATGAGATTTTGGTAAAGTCGAATTATATCATGAAAGGATATTATAAAGATCCTGAAAAAACAGCTGAGACAATAAGAGATGGTTGGTTACATACAGGTGATCAAGGACGAATGGATGAAGATGGATATGTTTACATTACAGGAAGAGTAAAAGACACATTCAAAACAGAGAAAGGTGAATTTATTATTCCTGCTGAAATAGAGGATAAATTTGGAAGTTGTCCTGAAATAGAACAGATGTGTTTGGTGGGATTAGGTTTATCACAACCAATGTTAATGGTATCCCTTAGTGAAGCTGCTGAAAAGCAAGATTCTGGTGCAGTAGATAAAGCGCTTGAAGAAGCAATGACACAAGCTAATGCGAAGTTGTCAGGCTACAAAAAAGTATCAACTGTTGTTGTAACTGAAGAACCTTTCTCTATAGAAAGCAATACCTTAACACCGACTATGAAGGTGAAAAGACCACAAATTCATGACCGTTATAAAGATCGCATGCACCAATGGCAGGATGATCCTAAAAAAGTCATACGAGTAAAATAATTTTTTCTAAGAGAGGCTAATTTTTAGTCTCTCTTTTTTTGCTGAATAACCAAGGTAAAAGTTCCGGTTCTGCCCATGCTTCATTCCATATATCATGACCTCCCTCAGGATATTCTGTATATCGATAATCCATTTTTCTTCCTTTATAGACAGTAGCCATTTCTTGAGATAAATGAACAGGTACGACGGGATCTTTTGCACCGTGAAATAACCATATTGGTAATTCTTTATAGTTAGCAACATATCTTCTATTTCCTCCTCCACAGATAGCTACTGCTCCTGCAAAAAATTCAGTTCTATGCCTTATTAAATCTAGCGTCCCAAATCCTCCCATTGATAATCCGGCAATATAAATGCGTTGTCTATCAACTGGGTTGTTTCTTATAAAATCGTCTATTAAATCCAGCACAGCTTGTCCTGAAGCTGTTGGTTCACTAGCTTCTCCTACATACCATTTATCATCTATTACTTCTACAGTTCCCCAAGTCTCTTCTTCAGGACACTGTGGGAAAATTACAAATGAAGAATACATTTGCATATACTCATCAGTAAGAAAAGTCTCTGATAAATGTTTTAGCTGTAACTCATTATCATTACCTCTTTCCCCTGAACCATGTAAAAATATTACAAGCGGATAACTACTTCCTTTTTCAATACCATCAGGTTCTAAAAGCCTGTATGGAAGCGTGTAATCATTGTCTGATTTATATATTTCTTTGGAAAAACTACGACCTTCTTCTTGTTTATCTGTGCACATTGCTAAAAATAATAGCGTAAAAGAAACAAATAATATCTTCATCTGTATATTTTTGAAACTAAGATAAAAGAAAACGTATTCTAAGTATAGAATTATGAATCAAAAAATGTGTGAAATCTAAGGTAATGGAAAAGATAACATTAAAACTAGGTGGTGTTCCTGAACACTTTAATTTACCAATTCACCTTGCAAAGGAAAGAGGAAAATTTAAAAACAGAGGAATCGATTTGCAATGGACAAACTTCGATGGGGGAACTGGGCAAATGACAAAAGCGCTTCGAAACAAAGAAATAGATGCGTGTATTTTGTTGACCGAAGGAATAATCAAAGATATTGCCAATGGAAATCCATCAAAGATTGTCAGTGTATATGTCAACAGTCCATTAACTTGGGGAATCCATACAGGTGTAGATAACAAACTAATGAACCACTCAGAAATTTATACTCAGAAATATGCTATTAGTAGATTCGGAAGTGGATCTCATCTTATGCCTATTGTTGATGCAACGAGTCAAGATAAATCACTTGATGAAAGTCAGTTTAAAATCATCAATAACTTGACGGGTGCACTTGAATCTTTGGAAAAAGGAGAAACGGATGTTTTTTACTGGGAAAAGTTTACTACAAAACCTTATGTCGATGCTGGAAAATTGCGAAGAATAGGAGAATACGTGCCACCGTGGCCTTGCTTTGTTATTGCTGTGAGAAATGAAGTTCTAGAGCAAAGTCCAGAGGCCATCATCCGTATGCTTCGGATCATTCATGATGAGTGTGATAAATTTATGTATAACGAAAATGCTATTGACCTTGTAAGCGAGCGATACAATCTCTTGAAAAAGGATGTAGAGCGTTGGTTTAACTCAACAGAATGGGCAATTCATGGTTGGGTTACAGACAAAATGTTGAAAAATGTTGTTTATAACCTAAATGTTGCAGGAATTCTAGATAAGGATCAAGAGCTTCCTGAGCTTGTATGGAAACGATAATTCCATCAACAGTTATTGGTAGCTTTTTTCTTTGTTTATTTTATAGATTAATCATTTATGAGTAGGTGCAGTAGATTCTAATCACATACTTTCTCTATCTATTCAATTATCTATCTTCTAACTAAGCTTTATTGTTCAAACTCCTATAAACCAACAAAATATAGTAAAAACACAATTCAATTTCCAGTAAATAGTTAAAATTGTTTTAAATAGGGAACTAACGATTCCATAAGACAACTTTATAATAATATAAAAGCAATCGAATTCGCTATAAATTCACACCGCTTAAAATTGAGAAATATGAAATCTATATTTTTAAAGGGCTATGTGCCCAAAGTACTTGTTGGGTTTATTTTTGCCCTGTTTTTTGTTCAATCTGTCTCTGCACAATATTTCGGTCAGAATAAGCCAAGATATAAAAGCTTTGATTTTGAGATTCAAAGTAGCAATCACTTCGACTTATATCATTACCTAGATAATAAAGAAGTTATTGATGACATATCTAAAAAGTCAGAGCAATGGTATGCCATGCATCGAGCTATCTTAAGAGATAGTTTTACAAGTAAAAATCCTATCATTCTATACAACAATCACCCTGATTTTCAACAAACGAATACTATATCAGGATCAATAGGAGTAGGAACAGGAGGTGTGACTGAAGCATTCAAAAATAGAGTTGTTTTTCCACTCACATTTACTAATGAACAAACCAATCACGTTCTTGGTCATGAGATGGTTCATGCTTTTCAATATAATATGATATTAAATGGTGACTCGACTAATATTGAAAACTTATCGAATCTTCCTTTATGGATGATAGAAGGTCTCGCAGAATATATGTCCAAAGGAAAAGAAGATCCTTTCACCTCTATGTGGATGCGCTCTAGTATAATAAATGACGACATCCCCACTTTCCGAGATCTTCAAAATCCTAAGTATTTCCCATATAGATATGGACAGGCCTTTTGGGCATATGTTTCTTCAGTATGGGGAGATGAAGCCATAAGACCCTTATTTATGAATACAGCAAAATTCGGGCTAGCTATAGGAATGAAAGGAACTTTGGGTATAAACCCAGAACAATTCGAAGAAAATTGGCACAACGCATTAAAAGAACAGTTTACGCCTTTCATGGCTGGTAAGAAAACCAAACATGGAAAAGTTATTCTCAACAAAGAAAATAGTGGGCAAGTAAACGTGTCTCCTTCTTTAAGTCCCAATGGTAAATACATTACTTTTTGGAGTGAAAAAGATGTCCTCGAGACGAGTCTATTTTTGGCGGAAGCCCAAACAGGAAAAATAGTACGTAAAATTACTAGTGATTCAGGTGATGGACACCTTGACGCTATCAACTTTTTGGAAGCAGCTGGGACATGGTCGAGTGACAGTAAAAAATTCGCCTTTGTAGGAATTAAAAAAGGAGAAAATGTAATCATTATTAAAGATGTATCATCTGGTAAAACTCTTGAAACAATAAGTGTAAAAGGTGTCCCAGCATTTACACACTTAGCATGGAGACCGAAGTCAAAATCCATCGTTTTAACAGGATTAGTCAATGGCCAAGTAGACTTATATGAAGTTGATACTAAAACAAAGAAAGTTACACAATTAACGAATGATAACTACTCTGAAATCATGTCGCATTTCAATGAAGATGGTAGTAAATTAGCTTTCGCTACAGATAGAAATGCCGTTGAAAAAGGCAGAATGTATGGTCACTATTCGTTCGACATCGCAGTAATGGACTATGAATATCTAGATAGTGAAATACTTGATATTTTCCCTGGAGCAGATAATGTAAACCCTTCATTCGATCACGAAGGGAACCTCTTGTTTTTATCAAATAGAGATGGCTTCCGAAATATTTATAAATATACTTTTCAAGAAGAAAAACTTGAACAACTTACAGATATCAAAACAGGTGTTTCAGGTATTACAGACTTGGCACCGGCATTAACGGTGTCTACAAGAAGAGATAGAATCATATATAGTATGTTCAATAATTTTGAATATACCATTCAACGAACAAAGTATGAAGATCTTGAGCCATTTGAAGTAGATAAAAATGCAGTTGATTTTTCTGCAGGTACATTAGTAAAAAATAATCCAACTGTAAAAGATGCGGTTAATGCTAATATTGAAAATCAAGATGCAATACTTGCGAGTCTTGGTGATATAGAAACTAAAGATGTAAAATATAAACCAAAGTATAAGCTCGATTATGTAGGAGGTGGTGCTGGTGTGGGTGTGAATAATGGAACATTTGGGAATAATACCGGACTTGCTGGTGGTATTCAATTATTATTTAGTGATCAATTAGGAGATAATCAGATCTTTACAAACCTTTCTGTAAATGGTGAAATATTTGATGCTGGTGGGCAGATATCTTATTTGAATAGGAAAAACAAAATCGCATGGGGAGTAGGTTTAGGGCACATTCCTTTACAAACCGGTTTTGCTGAAAATCCTGTATTCGTTCAAGTAACTGATAATGTAGGAAATGTATTTGATGCAATAAGACAGGATATTAATATCATTCGAGTATTCAATGAATCTCTTAATGTATTCGCTCATTTTCCCTTTTCAAAATACATTAGACTTGAAGGAGGAATATCCGGTGGATATCAATCTTTCCGTTGGGATGAATATCAAAACATATATGTTGATAATGGATTTAATTTACAATTAATTGATCGAGTACGGGAGCGAATAGAAACACCGGATGAAATTGTTTTTAATCAATTTTATACTGTGGAAAAGGGCTTTCAAACAACAGCAAATGTTGCATTCGTAGGAGATAATAGTGTTTTCGGAATGACTTCCCCTCTTAAAGGATATAGGTTCCGAATAAGTGCAGAGCAACATTTTGGGATTAATAGATATACTGGTCTTTTAGTTGATGCAAGAAAGTATTTTTGGTTGAAACCTGTTTCACTTGCATTCAGAACAATGAGTTTCACGAGAATTGATCAAGCTGATGATAATAATGTTTTTCCATTTTATATAGGACAACAGGGCTGGGTTAGAGGATATGGTTCTGCTTTCACTAACTTCCAAACGATAGCTTTTAACCTAGAGCAAAGAGATATAAATTTCGGGCAAGTTATAGGAGCTAATATGGGCTTAGTGAGTGCGGAAGTTCGACTTCCATTTACAGGACCAAGAAGTTTGGCTTTAATACCTTCTAAGTTTTTTATGTCGGATTTAATGTTGTTCTTTGACAGTGGTGTTGCTTATAATGCGATTTCAGATTTCTCATCCGCAACAGAACCTTATTTAACGATGAGTACAGGAATAGGTGCGCGATTTAATTTATTGGGTTATATAATCGTAGAACCATACTATGCGTATCTCCCTAGAGAAAATGCAGGTACTTTTGGTTTTAATTTAGTGCCTGGCTGGTAAGAACATTATATGAAAGAAGAAAAGTTTGTTGAGGCTGTACGCCAAAAATTAAAAGGTGATTTACTCGGTTATACTGCCCAAAAAATCATGGAGCCTCCTATGAGAGGTACTTTTGAGCTTGACTCAAGTAATGCAAAAAAGGCAGCCACACTATTAATCTTGTATTATGATGTAGAATGGAGGTTTATATTAATTCAAAGATCAAGTCATCCGCTCGATAAGCATAAAGGACAAATTAGTTTTCCAGGTGGAAGTAAAGAAGAAGGTGAAGAACTAGAAACAACAGCAATAAGAGAAGCAAATGAAGAGATAGGTGTCGAGAGTAATCAGCTTGAGATACTTGGTAAGTTATCGGATTTATTTATTCCAGTAAGTAATTTTATTGTTGCGCCTTATGTTGCAGTGGGAAAGATTGCAATTAATAAATTAGTAAAAGAAGATGCAGAGGTTGCAGAAATACTATCTATTCGATTATCCGACTTATTAAACGAGAAAAATGTACAGAAAAGGGAGATGAAAATGGCAAATGGAATGACAATAAAAGATGTCCCTATATTTAATATAGATAATCATGAAATATGGGGAGCAACAGCAATGATGTTAAGCGAGTTTAAAGAGATTGTTAGACTAATTGTAAAATAGAATTTCTATTCTTACGGGCTTGTCCAGAATTTTGTGTTTTAGGCAGAAAATAATTGACTTAAATTTGCA
>CAZMKA010000169.1:0-7735 GCA_964566605.1 uncultured Saprospiraceae bacterium
GCCAGTGAGTGTGGGAGTGAAAAAGAGATTGGGTGGTAAATCCAACGAATAATAGGTATTTGTCAGGTAAGAGTGACTTGCAATATATTGGAAAAAGATTAACACATAGGTTAAATATGCGGTAAAGTCCAAAGTGAAATTTAGGTTTACATTAAGAAAATCGGATACTTCTTATATCATTGCTTAAGCTAACTGTTTACCTATTTTTTATTAATTGAAGACTTTTAGTAGCTGTTTTTGTATGTATGACATAAGTGCCTGATGGTAATTTCTCAAGATTTAAACGAAACGAATTATTTCCTTCTTTTTCTATGATAACAGCCGATGTTACATTGATTCCCGAAAGATTAAATAAATTTATATCCTCTTGATCGTTAACTCCTAAAATGTGGACTTCTTTGCTCGCAGGATTCGGATAAACACTAATTTCATCCTTCACTAATACCTCTTTTTCTGTAGAAGTAGGTGAATAAATACCCGTTCTTTCATAATTCGTAACCTCTTCCCATATGATGGTTTGAAGATATAATGCGAGTTCAGGAGAAGGGCATAGTTCAGGTGAATCAGGTAGAAGGATATTCGTAAGACCTACCGGGCTGGTATTGTAAATACACGCATAATGGATCATCGCTGCGGCGTATTGTCCGTAATAATTCAGGTGGATATTGTCCGAAAAGAACTCGGAAATATCCGTAATACCTGGAACCAGGTTTAATGCGATGTCATCATATATTCTAGCCATCATTTTGTGACCAGGAATCAGATATACAGGGGGCGCACCTTCTGGTCTATTAGTATTCGCAAAATCTTGCATGTTCTCCCATTCTATTTCCAGAATGTCCAACATATCTCGCCAAGGCCCATCACTGTCATCAATATTTGTCCATGTTGTCCAAAGGAGAGAAGGAGCACCATTTCCACCGTCGCCATTAGTCCATGCATTATTCACAAACAATGAAAGGTCTTCTTTTTGGCCCTGTATGGCTTCGATATACCAATCTTGCGTTCCACCCCCTTCGAAAAATAGAGGAACACGTTCCGTAATAACTAATAACTCCCATTCGTTAATGTCGTGTCTTGCATCAGGACTCCCATAGCCAGGGGGATTTTCCCATCTATAGTTCATGGAAGAACCTGGAATAGTAGATTTGCCTAAGTTATCAAATTGCCCATCCAATACATTAAAAATAAGATATCTGTACTGACCTGGCCAAGGATTAAATAATGGGTCTGTCAAACTGTGCCCACTATGTATTTGCCTTACTGAAAGTGGGGAAGGCTCCTTAGGAGGAAGTGTTTGACTAATGGCAATTACCGAATAAAATAGTGCCAAAAAAACGATATTGAATCTAAGCACACTCCTACTGTTATTGTTTCGATTGTTGTACATTTTCATTTCGATTGAATTTCGATTCAAGAATCAATTTTTAGCAAGTAAAAAGCCAATTGCTATTGCTCTCAAAGATAGCATATCTAATACAGATTGTACTTTATAATTACGGTTAAAATTCAGTAATTATCCAAAGAGAGTCAAGGAGAAAAGCGGAGGATTCCACAATAAAAGAACTTAATTTGTACAGATTTGACTTGTTACTCTTTTGGGTTAAACCCAAAAGAAAAAAATGGAAATGGCTTGTTTTTATCGCTATTAGCGTGGTAGAATGTACAAATTCTATAAGTCGCTAAGCCAATATAGTCCTAAGAAAAGAATAACATTAACCTAACGTTCTATTAGGAAAGTTTAAGATGCTTATTATGGTTATATAGATATTATTCATAGTAAAAGAAGTATCAAATGAAAAAGATTATCCAATTAATCCCCATTTTTCTTGCCTTTGTATGTACATCAAATCTAATTGCTCAACCCGACCATGTCAAAGATCGCAAGAGCGCAAAAGAAGAATGGAAAAAAGAAAGGGAATATCAACGGGAAATGCGAAAGTCGGCATTGGAATATGATAGAGAATGGGCAAAATCAGAGGCTGAATATCTACGAGAAATGGAGAAAGCGGACGCAGAATACCGTCGAGAAATGTATAAAGCAGAAGCGAAATACATCCGTGAAGTAGAAAAAGCAGCTGCTGAAAATGAGCGTGAATGGAGAAAAGCAGATAAAGAATTTATAAAAGAACAAAGGAAGTTTGATAAGGAAGTGTATAAAGCGTACAGAAAAGCGATGAAGGAAGCTATAAAAGAAGGCCGCCCATTACCACCTCCTCCCAATGTTTCATATGATATGTACGATGAAAGCTCGGGTTCTTTTGAATAGCTTATCTTAGGAAGGGAATTAATCGCTTATGACGTGATTATATCTTATTTTTTCTTTGGGCTCGAGCCCAAAAAACAAAATACACCACGTAAATATAGTAAGCCAATTAATCATAACAGCCCACGCCTGCAGGTCCTAGCAACACCTTAAACGTTAGCGTACCCCAAGTATTTCGTTGCTGAAAAGTAGAGTTGAATTCGGCTGATCTCGTGTTGATTGAATAGATGATGTCAACTTTCTGAAACAACTGCAACTTCATGCCCACATAAGCTTCGTAAATGAAGTTACGAGTATCCTCAAACGAATAATAATTCCCTTTACTCAAGCCATACACACCATTCAAATGATAATTATACAACACTGCCCTACCCGTGATTCCTCCGACAAATGAAAAGCCTATATCTTCGTCATTGATAGATGCATTGCTTGGATTATTGACATCCGTATACGCCAAGTGATCGATGACACCCTCTACATTCATCACTTTACCAAAATCAATCCCAAACGCCAAATCCGTGTAATGTCCCAAATTCATTTCAGGTCGGATCTGCAAAACCACTTTTCGAAAGGGTGTCCACACGGCTAATTCGGAAGACAAAGAATACTGTACAAGTGGTAACACGTTTTTAATGACCTCGCCTGTAGGGTAAGGTTTCGATTCGTCTCTTCGCCATAAATTCCCATTTGGCCTACCGAAACCTAGTAGATTATCAACTCCACGAGCGAGACCAGTTCCTCCCAAACCAAAAGAAAAGGAAGAGTTAATTCCCATATGATAAACCTTTGCGCTGTGAATAATTCGTCTGGTTCCTTCGAGTCTTCGACTGCTTCGAAAGCCAGTAAAAGAAGAGAACGGACGATCATTAGCTAGATCATATCCATTGGCAACAGCTTCGTCGAAACCATCTCCTTCGTCGGAAATATGAGTAGGTGAAAATCCATTAGCAATAAAGAAAAAACTATGCGATTCTTTATCTTCGCTAAACCCTCTCCTATATAATCTTCTGTCTATCAAGTAGTCCAGTCGTTCTCTCACCCACGGTAAACCTAGGTAATAAGAATTTGCATATTCTCCAAAGAAACCTACGCGCAGTGCTGCCGCATAATTCTTATCAAAATAAGGCGTACGACTAACCTCTTCAGCATCGGGCCTAATCCAATCTGCAAAATAATCTTGATCCATGCTAATCTCTAGTCCCGCAAAGTCAACTTGACGTTGGGAATACAGCTGATTAATACATAAGATGGTGCAAACGAGGAAAGATAGGATGTATTTCATAAGATAATTTCTTCCTCAAATATTACATAAAACATTTATATAAAGCATATAATGTATGATATTATTTTTGGATATGTGGATTTTTGAGGGTAGAGGGGTGAGATGGGGTTTTTGGAGGATAATGGTTTACTGGGTAGTATACAATACAGGATATCGTTACGTTATAAATTTGTAATATCATCTTCAACAAATAAAAAACACTATGAAAAATAATAAAATAGTATCGATTTTATTGCTTGTTTACTCTTGTCCTTTTTTTGTTTTTGGACAGTCCGCATGTATTTTTTTTTAGTTACAGTAAATTAACAAGTATATATAGTTGAATATTAAAAACAACTCCCATTTGGCAAACCATAACATATATCAAAATAGCTAATATTGTCTATCTTAGATCGCATAAATAAAGAGCTAGAATTTGAAACTCAAAAAAAGCATATCATTTGAGAACTTGAGCGACAAGAAGTTCAAAATAACACTCGTAGAAGAAGCTAATACTGAGGCAGAAGCAGCATTTACTCACTTTTTACATAATCACAAAAATGGTGTGTCTCAATTCTATAAAGACGATGCAATAAAATACATTAAGAGCTTTGTGAAATATCAGTATCCTGAAGAAACTTTTACGGATATAGCAGCAGAAGAAGCTCTACAGTATTTTCTCTTTGCACAAGATGATATTCCTTTCCCTGCACCTAAAAAACCAAAGTTCAAATTCATCGACTTATTTGCTGGCATTGGTGGATTTAGACTTGCTCTGCAAAATCTTGGTGGAAAATGTGTCTTTACAAGTGAATGGGATAAATACTCGAAGAAAACCTATAAAGCTAACTTTGGCGAATTACCATTTGGAGACATCACCAAAACATCAACTAAAAGTTATATTCCAGATGGGTTTGACGTTTTATGTGCTGGATTCCCATGTCAAGCTTTTTCAATTGCAGGAAAACGAGGTGGATTTGAAGATACTAGAGGAACTCTATTCTTTGATGTTGCTGAAATAATAAAAGCTAAAAAACCCAAAGCAATATTCTTAGAAAATGTAAAAGGTCTTAGGAGTCACGATAAAGGGAAAACATTATCAACAATTCTAAATGTGTTAAGAGAAGACTTAGGATACTATGTACCTGAACCACAAATAATTAACGCAAAACAATTTGGCGTCCCACAAAATAGAGAAAGAATTTTCATAGTAGGCTTTAGAAATGATCTTGAAATCAATGATTTCGAATACCCACAACCCTTTAAGGAAAAACCAACAATAGATGACATTTTAGAGGATGATGTAGTTTCTGTAAAATATTACTTATCAGAAACATACATCGAAACTTTACGTAGACATAGAAAACGTCATGAAAGCAAAGGGAATGGTTTTGGTTATGAAATCATCGCTAATGACGGAATCGCTAATGCTGTAGTTTGCGGTGGGATGGGACGAGAAAGAAATTTAGTTTTAGATGATAGACTAACAGACTTTACACCAGTAACAAATATTAAAGGTGAAGTTAATAAAGAGGGAATAAGAAAAATGACCCCAAGAGAATGGGCTCGTCTTCAAGGGTTTCCCGATAAATATAATATTGTTGTTTCAGATGCTCAAGCTTACAAACAATTTGGAAATTCTGTTGCCGTGCCAGCCATTCAAGCAACAGCAAAGAACATAATTCAAAAAATAAAATAGATTGAACTTAAAAGGAAACAAAGGAGAACTAAGTGAACTGTACGCTTTTTTCCATTTACTATCAGAAGGAAAAATCTATTCAGCAGATGAAAACCTTAACAAAACAAAAGATTTTGTTGAAGTCCTTTCAATTACTCGAACAGAAAAGAAAAAGGAACTCAATTTCGAAATCAAGAATGGCAATATTTCTATTATAGATTCTATTACTGGTGAAAATGTATTAACATTTAAAAGAGATGATTCTAGATTACTTGCGAATCAAATTCTATTTGATATTAAAAACCATAAAAAGCTTCAACCAAATACTCAAACTCAAATACTCAGTAAGCATATCACTCAGGTTAAACAAAAGTCAACAAAAAAAGGTGATATTGAGATAAGAATTTATGACCCTATTCATGGGATTTCTTCAGATCAAGAGTTTAGTATCAAATCATTTTTAGGAAGTGATCCTACACTTTTTAATGCAAATAAAACAACAAATATAATATACAGACTATCAGATAATAAAAATTCACCATTATCCGAAAATGAAATAAATAGAATAAATTCTATAAAGACTGGGCATAAATATATTAAGAGAATCAAGGAAATTATTGATGCAGGTCACAATATTGAATTCCATTCTTATGAAGACAAAACTTTTAAACTTAATTTACAAATAATAGACAGTGACTTACCTGCAATTATAGCAGAGGCAGTGCTTTCAAAGTATAGAAATAAAATCACAAAAATAAAAGATGTAATTCAATTTTTAAATGAAACAAACCCTATGAATTATGATCTATCTGAAGGACATAAATTCTATGAATATAGAATTGTTAACTTTTTAGTTGAAGCTGCTTTAGGTATGACATCTAAAGCTGTATGGTCAGGTGAATACCAAGTAATAGGAGGAATAATTATCATTAAGCCAGATGCCGAAACACTATGTTATCACCTAATCGATTTTAATAAGTTTAAAGGCTATCTACAAAGTACATCTAGACTGGATAATCCTTCTGGTTCACGAATGGGTTATGGGAATTTGTATGAAGAAAATGGTGAAAGTTTCATAAAGCTAAATTTTATAATTAAAGCATAAAACCTAGTATATAACATCAAACTTAAGAATAATAGAGCCATTAAAGCTAAAGAATTAAATATTGCTTAAGTCTAATTACATTTGATAAAAAGACCAAAGAAAGATATCAACATCTTTTTAACATAAAAAAATAACAGAAAATAATATCCTTTTAAATTACTTTATTTTCAATATATTTAGCATGTTCAAACATCGCGTTGTTATGAACAGCGAAAACTTTGTTATAAAGATTGGGATTGGCGGGTTTTAGAATGTTTTTTGTTGATTTAACAGCTTCGTTTTCTAAAGATTTTTAAATGAAGTGTTTTTAAAAAAATATTACATCCTAAGAGAAGATTTTTGAATTGGTCGAATGAGTATTCTATATGCATAAAACACCCTATTCAAGTATTTGTAAAAATAAGGATACATAGTAGTTGATATTACATAGAATTGAGTATTAAACCGAAGAAGAAACACAATATGAATAAAATACCTTCAGAGCTAAGAAAAGCAATTTGCAATGATAACCTTATACTCTTTATTGGTGCAGGCTTATCATACAATTTAAATAATATTAAAGAAATTCAACTTAAAGGTTGGGTAAACTTGGTAGAATGTATTTTAAATGATTTAAATGCTAAAGGCTACGATGTGGCTCATTTATTACCACTGGTAAAAAAATATGACCCAATTAAAATTCTGGATTTAATTGAAATCGACCACACTATTCCTAAGAAAGAAATTTATTCTTTCACTAAAGATTTTTTTGATTTAAGCCCTAGTAATAATATCGAGTTACATAAATTGCTATTTCAGTTATCTAATAAAATTATAACAACAAACTATGATAATGCATTTGAAATTGCAGTTCCACAATTAAGAAAGAATAAAGCATACAAAGGAAAAAATTATGAGCTTACTACACATAAAGATTCAAACTCAATTTTACTTTTTAAACTTCACGGATGTTTTGAAGATGTGGATTCTATGGTTTTATTTCCAACCAATTACAAAAACTTATATAAAAATAAAGAAAGAGATGCAGAGCATTCCTTACTAGTATTGAAAAATATAATTTTAAACAAATCTATTTTGTTTATTGGAACAGGAATGGGAGATTTTCAGATAAATAATATTTTTAATGAAATTAAAAAACTGCAAGGTGATTACAACCAAAGTCATTTTATAATTACTAATAAATCACTTGATAGCTCTCTAAGTTTTTTGACTCCGCTAAAAATTAGTAACTATTCTGAAATAACTACCATTATAGAGAGTTTAATTGCTATCAAGAAAGAATGTGGGAGCAATGAAAAATCTGAAGTCATCGAATTAAGAAGGCAACTTGAAGAAGCTAATAAACGAATAGATGAATTAAAAACTACCTCAAATAAAGACAACTTATTAGAGCGAGAATCATTAAAGTACTTTTCTAAAGGACTA
>CAZMKA010000170.1:0-7666 GCA_964566605.1 uncultured Saprospiraceae bacterium
TGGGCGTAGGAATATTGAAGAGTGCTGACACTAGTACGAGAGGACCGTGTTGGACATACCTCTAGTGTATCTGTTGTGACGCCAGTTGCATCGCAGAGTAGCTACGTATGGAATGGATAAGTGCTGAAAGCATCTAAGCACGAAGCCATCTCTAAGATGAGTATTCCACTGGACTTCGGTCCTAAAAGGGACCTTGTAGACGACAAGGTTGATAGGCTATAGATGGAAGGCATGTGAATGTCGGAGTCGAGTAGTACTAATTTCCCGAATGCTTCCTTTTTTTAATTTATTTATCCAATATTATTTATATTTTTCTTCTTTCCACCTGTTTTTTTTATTATCTAATTGATTATTCTATCTAAAAATATACGTGTTTATTCACGAAAAGATTTAGGTGGTTATAGCGAAAGGGTTCCACCTCTTACCATTCCGAACAGAGAAGTTAAGCCTTTCAGCGCCGATGGTACTTGGGTAACACCTGGGAGAGTAGGTCGCCGCCATTTTATAAGAGCTCAGCATTTAATTATGTTGGGCTCTTACCATTTGTACCCATCTCATCCTAGATAAATCATATTTTTTAATCAACATCACTTCTTCTATTCTTTCTTTAGAAACTTTAAATTAATGTTAATCAATACATGCTTTATTAATTGTAATATTAGTATATAATTAATGTACATTTGGGTTTCATATATCTACTTTTCTCTATGAGTAATTTTGTTGTATCTGCTAGAAAATATCGACCCAAGACTTTTGATGAGGTTGTTGGACAAAAGCATGTTAGTGATACACTAAAAAAAGCTCTTCAATCGGAGAAAATAGCTCACGCCTATCTTTTTTGTGGTCCACGTGGTGTTGGTAAAACAACTTGTGCAAGAATTCTTGCCAAAGTAATGAATTGTGATACACCAATAGAAAAACATACTCCCTGCAATACATGTAATTCTTGCAAGACTTTCGAAGAGTATGCATCATTTAATATTATCGAACTCGATGCAGCTTCCAATAATAGCGTTGAAAATATTCGTTCTTTAATTGAACAAGTTCGAATTCAACCCCAAAATGGAAAATATAAAACCTTCATCATTGATGAGGTTCACATGTTATCACAAGCAGCATTTAACGCTTTTCTTAAAACTCTTGAAGAACCGCCACCTAATGTTATATTCATTATGGCGACAACTGAAAAACATAAAATACTTCCCACGATTTTGTCTAGATGTCAAATCTATGATTTTAAAAGAATTCAAGCTTCTGATATCGTTCCTCAACTCGAATTTATTCTAGAGAAAGAGAATAAGACAGCTGACAAAGAAGCATTACATATTATAGGGCAAAAAGCTGATGGAGCAATGAGAGATGCTTTATCTATTTTTGATAGAATAGCTTCTGCATCCGGTGATCATCTAAGTTATAAGGATGTTGTTAATAATCTGAATATTCTTGATTATGACTATTATTTTAAAATGATAGATCATCTTTTAATTGGGAATTTAGCTCAAGTGTTAGTAGAGTTTGATAGTATAATTCATAAAGGATTCGAAGGTGATCAATTTGTTTTTGGTTTAAGTGAACATCTTAGAAATCTACTAATGCTAAGTTTCCCTACAACTCATAATTTATTGGATGTAGGTGATACACTTTTAAAAAAGTATCAAAATCAAGTTAGTTCTATTTCCAAAAATGTGTTAATGACATTTTTGAATCTCATTAATCAATGTGATGTTGAATATGCAACAGCTCGTAATAAGAGGCTTCATGTGGAGATTACTTTAAGCAAAATGGCATATGCTCCTAAGTTAGTTGAAATGGATGCTTTTCAAGAGAAAAAAAAAACTAAAATTGTAACTGAGAATAAACAAGAAGTTCTAGCCAAAGCAGCTGAAAATCCTTCAAATCAAGATAGTGACGAAAAGACAGAGAAGATTCTAACAAATGAAGCTCATTCTCTAACTGGATTATCTTCTGCTATGAAGCCCCATTCCTCTGTTGAATCCAATTCTACAATTGAAACTAATAGTGTAGAACAAGAACCACCCATTATTCAACCTAAAGCTGAAACTATTCAAACAATTCATGACAAAGAGTCAGAATTAAAAGAAATGCAAGAAACGAATAGCGAAGATGGAAAACCTAGTTCTAGTGCCAATGATGAATCTGACATTAAAGCACCACAAGAAGATCAAAAGGAGATAAAAACTAAAGTTGATCTTGTAAACAATCCCAATGCGATTTCTAAAATAGGATCAATCCCGTCTGTTTCAGTAGATGCATTTAGTATTATGGAACAACAAGTTCGTAAAGAAGAGTCTGAAAGAAATGATAATGCACAGCCTCTTTCTGTTGAAAAAGCACAGGAAGTTATTGATAAATACGCTTCAACTCATGTTTCAAATAGTATAAAACAAGTATTGAGTATTCTTGTGATAGAAGTCGATGAAGATAAATTATATTTAAATGTCCCATCACCTATTGCACAAGAATCTGTGATTCAACAAGATGTAATGCTTGATTTATTACGAACAGAATTTGGGCAACCTGATCTTTCAATTCCTATTCCTGTTAAACCAGAATTATTTCCGGATTATTCAGCTCCAAAATTGAAAACACAATTAACTGACCGTGAGAAGTATATCTTGTTGGTTGAAAAAAACCCTCTTTTGAAAGATCTTCAAAAAAAACTAGATCTCCATCCCGATCTTTAATTTTTTTAATAATCTGTGCATTAATTAGTACATCCACCATAAAACCACCTAAATATAGGAGTGTTATATGATAAATTTAATGACACTTAACTCGAAATCAAGTTATTAAAATCTTAAAATTTAGCAAATAAAGCATATTTTTTTAGTGGTAAGGCAACTTTGATTTGTTTTAACTGTATTGTTACTACTATGTCGTTTGTGGGATATATTTCACAAACTTACTTTCTTCATCTCTCTCATTATAAAAAATAATAATTATGAATGCGATATTAGATGTACAGAGAAACCCGAAAAGAAATCTAACTATGAGTGAAAATAACTTTTGGTATTTAGAAAATGTTGATTTATCAAACATGCTGTGTCCTAAGAAATTAGGTAGTGCTCTTGAAAAATCTAGTCATCCAACGTATAAAAAAGGGGAATATGTTTACTTACCTGACCAAAGCTCTGATAAAGTATTTTTCTTGTCGGAAGGAAGGGTGAAAATTGGCTCATATAATTCTTCTGGTAAAGAAATCACAAAAGCTATTTTAGAACCAGGACAAGTTTTTGGAGAATTAGCCTTGATAGGTGAAGGAAATAGAAGGGATTTTGCATATGCAATGGAAAATACTAATGTGTGTGTGTTAACTGTTGATGAAATGAATGGACTTTTTAAAGACCACAGTTCATTAAGCTTGTTTATGATGAAAATCATGGGTAATAGAGTTTTACAAATGGAACAAAGACTTGAATCTTTAGTTTTCAAAGACAGTAGAACTAGAATTGTTGAATATCTTGCAGAACTTACTCATCAGAAAGGTGAAAGAGTTGGATATGAGCATGTAGTTCGTAAATTTATTACCCATCAAGAAATTGCGAATTTAACAGCGACTTCAAGACAGACTGTAACTACAGTGCTTAATGAACTTAGGTCAAAAAACCTAATAGCATTTAATCGGAAAAGACTTCTAGTAAGAGATATAGATAAACTTCAGCAAGAAGTAGAAGAAAAATAGAGTTTAGAGTATAAAAATAATTATTAGGGAAGTTAGTTTGAAAGCTAGTTTCCCTTTTTTATTTGGGTCAAGCCCAAAACATTTTAATATTAACTATAATCACCAAATAATTAAATCCATTCTTTCAGGATAAAAGTAGAATTACTATTTCTTGGGAAATAATTGATCATACAAAACTTCACTTCCTACATCATTTTTATTCCAATAATCAATCATTAATCTATTGATTTTTGTTGCTTCAGTAGTCATCATTTTTCCGTTTAACGAAGGATATTCTTCTGTCCAACCCTCTATTGTATATGGGAATGCACTGCTGCATGTTATAGTTAATACACGCTTTAACTCTGGAGTTTCTATTCGAAAATACATCAGATTTTCTTCCTCACTAATTTTCTTAGAGATAGTTGCATCGTAGACTTTCATTTCTTTATGCATAAGACGCAGATAATGTGCGGATGGAATTATCGTAGTTTTTCCTTCTTGTATAATATCCGGATTAATTCTTATCAGGGACATGATTTCATCTTCTAGTAAAGTTGTTTTTAATTGAAATCTTCTATCACCTTCTCTTTCGAAATAACTATTAGCTTGAACATCATATTGATTTCCCTTTTTGACTGACTGCATAAATACCTGACCACACCATTCTTGAACAGAATTTGTTGTTTTAAAAGTTTGACCATAACCGGTTTGAGAGACAGGAGTGAATGATGAACTCATAATACTATATGGATAAATTCCTGTATTAAATTTACGGAGGTGATTGAGTTTTATAACAGATTGGATATTGTTGCCAATACCATTATCTGATTTTACATTTTTCGTAGTATTAAATGGTTCAGTTACAAAAATTAAAGTCGCATTTCCTTCCCTTACTTGCCCATATCGAATTTGTTTTAAATTATAGCTTGTTACTTCTGCCTTGCTTTGGAACCAGTAATCATCAAATTCCGATGTTCTTTCCATCCTTTTTTGGGCATCAGACTGAAATGGGGAAGAACAGCTAATCAGTAATAGACAGAAAGTGTAATAAACTATATATTTCATTTTATTCAGTTTTTTATTGTAACAGCTAGCCTTAAAAAAGGGTCATCGTAATTATAACTATCTTAAATAGATGTCTTTTTTAGGTAAAATCATATTTAATAATATCATATTTACATCTAAACTAGATTTTTAAAAGTCTTCTAATTACAAATCATATAAAGCTCTCTTTATCTTCGCTGAATTGTCTCAATTTAATCCGTTAAATGTTCAATTACTCGAAGAAGTATTGGGATTTTTTTACTATTAGAATGGTACATTAAACGTACTTAGTATATTAATTAAAGTCTACAAAAATGGCTAAAAAGATTAAGTCTAAAATCACATATGACGCGGGAAGGATGAGTAAAAAACTCCAAAAGGAGCTTTACTTAAATATGCTCAGACCCCGGATGATAGAAGAGAAAATGTTGATTCTACTTAGACAAGGAAAGATTTCTAAGTGGTTTAGTGGTATAGGACAAGAAGCAATCTCTGTAGGTTGTACAATGGCTATGCAGCCAGAAGAAACAGTTTTTCCAATGCACAGAAATTTAGGCGTTTTTACTTCTAGACAAGTGCCTTTATTTAATCTATTTTGTCAGTGGCAAGGAAAAATGCCTGGTTTTACAAAAGGAAGAGATCGGTCGTTCCACTTTGGTGCACCTGAATTCAATATTGTAGGAATGATTTCTCATCTTGGGCCACAATTGTCACTTTCCGCTGGGGTAGGACTTTCACATCTTCTAAACAATGAAGCTAATGTTTCTCTAGCCTTTACTGGAGAGGGAGGTACAAGTGAAGGTGAATTTCACGAGGCATTAAATACAGCGGCCGTGTGGAGCTTACCTGTTATTTTTGTAATTGAAAATAATGGATATGGTCTTTCTACTCCTGCCAAGGAACAGTATGCATGTAAGGATTTAGCCGACAAAGGAGTAGGATATGGTATGGAAAGTTATATTCTAGATGGAAATAATATTCTTGAAGTTTATTCAACTATGGATAAAATTGCCAAGAGTGTTAGAAAGAATCCTAGACCCATTCTTGTAGAATGCAAGACGTTTAGGATGAGAGGCCATGAAGAAGCAAGTGGCACAAAATATGTGCCTAAAGAATTAATGGAAAAGTGGGCTGAAAAAGATCCATTAGAGAATTATGAGAGATTCTTAATTAATGAAAAGATCATTGATGAACTTTGGGTTGCAACCCAAAAGGCATCCATTAAAGAAGAAATAAATAATGCTTTAAAAGAAGCTGCTAAAATTGAAGAAAGAATCGGTGACCAAGCTCAAGAGTTGGATGATGTCTTTCAATCGCACGATTTTGAGATTACAAAACCTTCCAAAAAAACGAATGAACTTCGAATGATTGACGCCATAAGTGATGGTCTAAAAGAAGGCATGAAAAAATTTGATAATCTTATTTTGATGGGACAAGACATTGCTGAATATGGTGGTGTTTTTAAAATTACAGATGGATTCGTAAATGAATTTGGAAAAGATAGAGTGCGAAATACACCTTTATGTGAAAGTGCAATTTTGGGAATTGGAATTGGCTTAAGTATACGTGGAATGAAGTCCATGGTCGAGATGCAGTTTGGAGATTTTGTTACATGTGGTTTCAATCAGATTGTAAATAATGCAGCAAAACTACATTACCGATGGGGACAAAATGTAGATATGGTTGTTCGTATGCCTTGTGGAGGTGGAGTTGGTGCAGGACCTTTTCATTCTCAAACTAATGAAGCTTGGTTTTTTCATGTTCCAGGATTAAAAATTGTTTACCCTTCTTCGCCGCGAGATGCGAAAGGTCTATTACTTGCAGCGCTTGAAGATCCTAATCCCGTTTTATTTTTTGAACACAAAGCCTTGTATCGAAATATGACACAAGATGTTCCGAAAGGCTATTACACCGAAGAAATAGGCAAGGCAAAATTAGTCAGTGAGGGAGATGAGTTGTCTATAATTACATATGGCATGGGAGTCCTTTGGGCGAAAGCCATAACAGAAGAAATGGAAATTGAAGCAGACATACTGGATTTAAGGTCTTTGTCTCCAATAGATTATTCTGCGATAATTGAAAGCGTTAAGAAGACAAACAGGGTCTTGATTTTACATGAAGATAGTCTTACAGGCGGGATAGGTGGAGAGATTTCAGCTTATATAAGTGAACATCATTTTGAGTATCTTGATGCACCAATTGTGAGATGTGGGTCAATGGATACTCCATTTCCATTTGCAGGGAATCTAGAAAAGGAATATCTTGCGAACTTTGAATTAAAGAACAAATTAAATAAATTATTAGCCTATTAATATGTGGACAGATAAGATAGAAAAATACGTAGCGGTGAGTGGATTGCCAGGTATACATAAAATTAACTCTTCAAGATCGAATGGATTGCTTATAGAGAATATGGATACGGGTAAAACGAAATTTATTTCAATGCGAAAGCATCAATTTACTCCATTGGCTACAGTATCAATCTATACAGAAGATGATACAAGAGAATTGACAAAGGTTTTTCAATCGATGCTTGATCAATATGAGGATAACCCGCCGCCTGCAACGAATGCAGCAGCTTCAGATTTATTTGAATATTTTGAAGATATATTACCTACGTATGATAAAGACCAAGTCTTTATAGGCGATGTAAAAAAAGTAATTAAGTGGTTTAACTTTTTGAGAGATAGAAAGTTTTTTGAAGATACAGAACCTTCTGCCGAAGAAGTGTAAGTAATTTCAGTAATGATTTATTTTCATTTTTTCTATCATTTACAAACTAAGTCTCTACATATTGAGTTATATACGTATCGTTGACAGAAATAAAACCAAAAGTTTTGTTTAAGAAAGTTTCATTATATGGTGCAAGTTTAATCCTTGCGTATTCAGTATTATTAAGTTTAGGATATATGTTACAAAGATCATTTATTTTACATC
>CAZMKA010000171.1:0-7656 GCA_964566605.1 uncultured Saprospiraceae bacterium
ATGTATGTATGCATTATCCATTAGATAATAACTTATAAAACTGAAATACTTAAAATTGGGTCCTCTGTATGGGAATAAATAAGAATTTTCAATGGTTCCATTATTAACTTGACCTTTAAAGGTAGACTTACCTTCATTTTTATGTAATAATTCTTGCATTGAGAATGCTAGAATGACACAAATTATGATAGTGGAAAATATTAAGAAGAATAATTTCTTTTTACTAATTTTTGACATATATAAAAGTTAAAGTAGCTTTTGCCCATTTTAGTATCTTAATGCTCTTCTTCTTTTATAAGATGGTCTTGCATAATCAGGTCTTAAACCAAGACGAATTCCCGCTAAGAAATGATTCGTGCGGAAATTTTCCGATTCAATTAAATTAGGTATATAGTGCGCATTTGTTTCAGAAGTAATTACATAGTTAAAATATGGACTAATAGTTACTAAGTCTGAAATTCCAAAATCAAAACCTAAACCAAGACCTAGCTCCGCTTGCCATCTATTATCAGAAAAACTACTTGATTCAGCAATTGAAGATGCAGATATTTTATGTAGAGCAATACCTGGTGTCACTTGAAGGAAAATTGATTTTGAGAACCATCCACTTTGTTTGCTAAAAGTGGGGCAATCACAATCATTTTTAAAATCGAGCAGGTAGAAATTATTTTTTATATGAAATTTTGCAGCCCACATAGAAATTTCTGTATCACTGAATGGACTATTTGTGTTTATTGTTGAACCAAAATTTGCCGATAAAGTAGGAGCCATTTCCCATCTGTAATTCTTCAGTCTAGCCCAGTAATCTATGGCAATTCCATAACTTGCATCATAAAAGTCAGCTTGATATAACTCTTCTTCTTCACCTAGCGGATAACTTAAAAATTGACCACTTACACCAATTTGGGCGTAAGCCCCAAAAAAGAAAAATGAAAAAAAAGTAACGAAAAGAAAATTACGCATAATAGAGTTGTTATACTTTATATAACTTTGTGCCAAATTTCTTAGTATTTTGAAGACAAAAAAAATTGATCAAGACACAGTTAATGTAGTAACGTTAGGTTGCTCGAAAAACTTAGTAGATTCTGAAAATATAATTACTCAGCTTAATCACAACGAATTTGATGTTGCCCACAATAGTAATGAATTAGCAGATATTATTATAGTAAACACTTGTGGTTTCATTGATTTAGCAAAAGAAGAATCGATAAACACGATTTTAGCTTATGCTGAAGAAAAGAAAGAGGGGAATATTGAAAAACTGTATGTAACAGGTTGTTTGAGCCAACGTTATAAAGATGATCTTGAGAAGGAAATTCCTGAAGTTGATGCATACTTTGGAACAATGGAGTTGCCTGGGTTAATGGCAACACTGGAAGCAGATTATAAACATGAGTTAATCGGTGAGCGAGATATTTCTACTCCTAGGCATTATGCATACATGAAAATTAGTGAAGGGTGTAACAGAAAATGTAGTTTCTGTGCGATTCCTTTAATGCGTGGAACCCATGTTTCAAAAACGATAGAAGATTTAGTAAAAGAAGCTAAAAACTTAGTTAAAATTGGTGTAAAAGAAGTAATGCTGATAGCTCAAGAACTGACTTATTATGGCTTAGATATCTATAAAAAACGTGCATTGTCTGAATTGTTACAGGCATTGAATGATGTTGAAGGATTAGAGTGGATAAGATTACATTATGCCTATCCCTCTAAGTTTCCAAAAGATGTAATTGATTCAATAGCAAATTTACCGCATGTCAATAATTATCTAGATATTCCACTTCAACATGCTAGTGATTCTGTTTTAAAAAGAATGAAACGTCAAATTACAGTTCAAGAAACAACAGATCTTATTAACGAAATTAGAGAGAAAGTTGAAGATGTAGCTATCAGAACCACAATGCTAGTCGGTTTTCCGGGGGAAACTGAAGAAGAATTTCAAGAAATGTGTGATTTCGTTAGGAAGATGAGATTCGAAAGATTAGGTGTTTTTAGATATTCTCATGAAGAAAATACAAGTGCTTATGAATTCGAAGATGATGTGCCTGATGAAGTAAAAGTCGATCGATCGAATCGATTGATGGAGATTCAACGTGAAATAAGTTTTGATTTGAATCAAGAGAAAATAGGAAAAACATTAAAAGTATTGGTTGACCGAAAAGAGGGTGATTACTTTGTGGGAAGAACAGAATATGATTCAGTTGAAGTTGATAATGAAGTATTGATAGATGCAAAGAAATATTTCGTGCGTGTTGGTGATTTTGTTACTTGTAATATCGTTGACGCTGAGGAATATGATCTATATGCAGAACCTCTTGATGGGAAAAGTGTTTAAGGTAAGGAATCTCATATGAACTGAGGTTTTTCACGAACATTAGTATGAAAGAATTTATTAAAAACAATCTAAATAAACCCGTTTTTCAGTTAGCATTAATATTGGTACTGATGGTTTTGTTAGTAGGTGTAATACATCTTACTATGAGCCCTGAACAAAGGGTTAAAAGTCCTAATTCTGCTTGGGAAATAATGGCTTCTTGTGTTTTATTTTTCTCCTTAGTCAATTGTGTATTTAGTCTACAATCTGAAAATCTTGTTAATTATTGGCGTAATAGCATCTTTTCATTCGCTGGATTGTTACTTATTGGTGGTGGAATGGCATGGGGCTTTTCAGGAGTAGCATTACAGGAGGCAGGAAGTATTAGTTGGATATTATTCGTATTTTCATTTGGTTATCTAGTATTTCTTTCCATTGTAAATCTAATGAGGTTTGTAGTAGAATTGGCCCAAAAGCAAGACAAAGGATTAAGAGGAGAGGAATAATTTTACATAATGTTGATTAAAAAATAGAAATGAAAAGTTATATAATAGTATTAATTATAGGTATTGCATTGCTTTCGTGTAATTCAACTCCAAAACAATCACCAACGTCAAGTTCTAAAGTTGAATTGGGACAAGAAAAGCGAGATGTTGAAGCTGATAAAATGGAAATGGATGAAATGAGTTCTGCTGATAATAAGAAGACAGGTATAATAACTGTAAGTAAAGATGTAATGGGTGTGCCCAAAACATTTGAAAAGATAGTTAAAACGGATGAAGAATGGGAAGCTGAATTAGATGATAATGAATTCTACATATTAAGAAAAGAAGGAACAGAACGTGCTTTTACAGGAGACTTATTAAAAGAAAATAGAGACGGAATGTTTGTATGTAGAGCATGTCAATTACCTTTATTCAGTAGCGAAACAAAGTTCAAAAGTGGAACAGGTTGGCCAAGTTTTTACGAGCCCATTGTACCTGAAGTAATTGAAGAAGAGGTGGATAATGCTTACGGCTGGAATAGAGTAGAAGTACATTGTGCTAGATGCGGAGGACATCAAGGTCATGTTTTTAATGATGGACCAAAACCAACAGGATTAAGATATTGCATCAATGCTGCATCACTAGACTTTGTAGAAAAAAACAATTAATTAAGAATTTCTAACTCTTTCCTTTAGTTTTTCTAACTCAATAAGTTCTAACTTTTCTTCCTCATTCAAGTCCAATCGAGGTTCTCTATCTCTTGTTTTGTATTCATATAGACGAGCAACAGCTTCTTCTATTTCGTCTTCTTCATCATAAAGAGAGTCTTCCATTTTTCGTAGACCAAACATACTTACATATGTAATGGACAATACAAATAGTAGTATGAACGATGGAAAATTAATCCAAAATCTAGAAGATATAGGTGACTGCGAACTAATAATAAGAAGTATTAGTGCTATACCTATATATGTAATTCCGACTAATAGAAAGCTCTTTTTCTTAGCCATATGTTTTTTAACTTTCTTTTCTAATTTCTTCTTCATGAAATTTTCTTATAAATATAATATCTTTTTTATACTCTACAATTGCATATATTCTTATTTCTTTTACCTTTGTAACTTGAGGAGCTTGCGTGCAGCTCCCTCTGAATTCCCCCAGGGCAGAAATGCAGCAAGGGTAGGAGGTTGAGCGCTCGGCGAGTTTCCTCTTTTTATTTTCTCTAAAATTATTTTCATGAAATTTTTTATCGATACAGCTAATCTTGAACAAATCCAAGAAGCTCACGAGCTAGGTATACTTGATGGTGTAACTACTAATCCATCTTTAATGGCAAAGGAAGGTATTTCAGGAGAAAAGAATGTCATAGATCATTATGCGAAAATCTGTAAATTAACAACTGGTGATGTAAGTGCAGAAGTTATAGCGACAGATTTCGAAACGATGGTAGAAGAAGGTAAAAAGCTTGCGGGTATTGCAGATAATATCGTTGTTAAAGTTCCTATGATAAAAGATGGTGTAAAAGCTATTTCATATTTTACTGAACAAGGTATACGAACTAATTGCACCTTGGTTTTTTCACCAGGACAAGCTATTCTTGCAGCAAAAGCTGGTGCTACTTATGTTTCTCCTTTTATTGGTAGAATTGATGATCTTAGTTGGGATGGCATGCAACTGATAAGAGATATAGCCGAAATCTATTCAGTACAATTTTACGACACTGAAATACTTGCAGCTTCTATAAGAAATCCACTACATATTGTTGATTCAGCTAAATCAGGTGCCGATGTAGTTACATGTCCATTAAAAGCGATTCTTGGTTTACTTAAGCATCCATTAACGGATATAGGATTAGCTAAGTTTCTTGCTGATCATAAGAATGCTGCAAAATAAATATATTTCAATCTGAGTTAAAGATTGAAAATATAGAATATTAGTCTTCCATTGACCGTATTTCCTGTATAATCATTCGTATTAATCGATCAACAGTTTCATTGGGATATTTACTGAATGTACCTTGCGTTCTATTAGCTAATATTGCATTACAAGATAAAGCTTGATGTCCTAGCAAGTTACTAAGTAAATATATACCTGCAGTTTCCATTTCTAAGTTAGTTACAGGTATTCTATCTATTTTATGCGCTTTTAATTGATCTAGGAATTCTGTGTGATCAACTTTATGTCTTATTGAACGACCTTGAGGAGCATAAAAGCCACCTGCGGTTAAAGCAACACCTTTTGTCATTCTGTGACCTATCTTTTTCATAAGTTTATTATCCGCTGTTGCACTGTAGAGCGGCAATAACCTTGAAGTAATAGCAGCGTTTAGTTTTTTATCTTCTTTTCCATAAAACACACCTAATCCATCAATCCCAATAGCAGCGGTATTCGCTACGAAAGAATCAACTTTAATGTTTTTTTGGACAGCCCCCGAAGTCCCAATTCGAATAAATTTTAAAGACTTCTTTTTCTTTTTCACTTTACGCGTAACTAAATCAACATTTACAAGCGCATCAAGCTCGTTAAACACTATGTCGATATTATCAGTGCCTATTCCTGTACTTATAACGGAAATCTTTTTATCATTTAGTAATCCTGTATGTGTCTTAAATTCTCTTTTTTTACGCTTGATAAGAACTTCATCAAAATATTGACTCACTTTCTTTACACGTTGAGGATCTCCAACGGTAATTATATAATCACCAATTTCTTCAGGTCTTAAATCAAGATGGTATATTGCACCTCTGTCATTTAAAATTAATTCTGACGGCTTTATCGACTTACTCATACTCTTATAATTTTGATGTCCATTATATTATTCTTGTCTTTCTTTAAACTTTAGAAGAATCAGAGAGTTATATTTTCCTTAAGGACAATTAGTCTGCAAAATAATTAAATTTAGTATGTCAAAAAATAAAATCTACCATTTAAGTTCATGCAATACTTGCCAAAGGATTATTAAAGAGTTAGGGAAAGAAAATTTCGAACTTATTGATATAAAATCTTCTCATATTAATGAATCAGCTCTTGATGAATTAAAAGAAGAGCATGGTTCATATGAGGCTTTATTTAATAAAAGAGCCATGAAGTATAGAGCGCAAGAGTTAAATAAAAAGACTTTAAGTGAAGCTGATTGGAAGACTTATATCCTTGGGGAATATACATTCTTGAAAAGACCAGTAATTATCATCAACGGAAAATCGTTTGTAGGAAATAGTAAGAAAACAGTTGCTGCTGCAAAAGAAGCCTTAGATACAGTTTAGTGTAATAGTAGGTGTTGTAATTCTGTTACTTTCGTTTCCAGCTCTGTCTCTAATATAAATTTCGAATTCTACAGAATCAGTTAATTGGTTCTCATTTGGCTCACAACTTGCTGATCCATCGTCATATATACAACAAGTTCCGAAAACTACTACACGTGCACTACCTACAATTCCGTTCCCTGCACCTTTAGGAGGTACATGAGGTAAGAAAAAGCGGTCTTGAACATTATCTGTTCTTTTATCTATAATTATCATGTCAAAGTTATCTAAACGTCGATCACTTGGTTTAAATCCTATATCACCATCACCATCAGTGAAGTCGAAGAAGACAACAATACTATCCTGATTTAGTGCACCTTGATCCATGAAATTACGAGACATTCCAGTAAATGTAATAACTGGTTCGTCTGGTAGATCAGGCGGTTGTATACATGATGAAAAGAGAATCATCACGTTAAAAATTAAAATATAAAAAATATGTGAAACCTTCATATACTGTAAAAAACGTAAAATTTATAGATTTGTTCCTGTGAATAGAAGAGAAATTTTAATAAAGAGGATTAAAAATTTAGAAAATGAAGATTTTGATGATATTTCTATAGAACTGCATAGTTATCAATATGAACATAATGAAATCTACAAATCCTTTTGTGATTATTCCCGTGGTAAGGACTTTCGTCCAAAATCCATCAATGAAATCCCCTGTTTGCCTGTTTCGTTTTTCAAGCAAAATAAAATTATAACAGGCTCAGTAGAATCAGAAGCTATTTATAGAAGTAGTTCAACTACTGGTTCGATTCCTAGTCAACACTTTGTGTATGACAATCAATTGTATCTTGAGCAAGCACTTCAAACATTTGAACACTTTTATGGCGATATAAAAGAATGGCTAATACTTGCGCTTTTGCCTGGGTATATTGAAAGAGGTGATTCTTCATTAATCGCAATGTCACAATATTTTATTGAAAAAAGTGAACATGAAGATGGTGGTTTCTTCTTGAATGACTTTGAAAAGTTGATGCAAGTAGTTTCAAAAAATACATCTAAAAAAGTTTTACTTCTAGGTGTTAGTTTTGCTTTACAGCAACTTGCTGAATTAAAGCCTGACTTTCATAATGTTGTAATCATGGAAACAGGTGGAATGAAAGGAAAGGGTAAGGAATTGCCAAAAAAAGCTTTCCATACTTTTCTGAAAAATGCTTTTAACGTGAAACATATTCATAGTGAATATGGTATGACGGAACTTCTATCTCAGGCATATTCTGAAAAGGATGGCGTTTTTCTTTGTGGCAAAACTATGAAGGTCATAACCAAGGATATAACAGATCCTTTTACGGCAGTTGGAACTGGGAAGTCTGGTGTAATTAATGTCATTGATCTTTTAAATATTGATAGTTGCTGCTTTATCGAAACTCAAGACCTCGGAATTACTTATTTCAACGGAACATTCCAATTACTAGGTAGGGTAGATGCAGCAGAAATCAGAGGGTGTAATTTATTGGTAAGTGATATATAAGACAATAGCTAATCACTCCTAACAGAAAAAGAATCATCGTCGCATCCAAAATACCACTGATGTAAAAGTCATTATCTT
>CAZMKA010000172.1:0-1411 GCA_964566605.1 uncultured Saprospiraceae bacterium
GTCACAAGAATATTGAGGGATTACTATGCATTGTCCTTACTTGTGAATATCCCTATGTAACTTTTGATTATTGAAACTTTATTAAATAATGTTCGAATACATCTTTAATGTTAGAATAGATAGGTTTTGCATGAAGTAGAAAATCACTTATTTTAAACCATTTAACAATTTCGATGTCTTCTTCAGTTTGAGGAATTAAGTTTTTATCGTTTGAATGCATTACATACCAATTAGAAACTTTTAGCTTTCTATCTTTTTTACTGCCATATACGTGATAAGTACATCCTAACTTTTTAATAATCTCAAGGTTTTTAAGCCCACATTCCTCTTTAACTTCACGAATCGCACATTCTCTTTTTTTCTCACCTTCCTCAAGTTTCCCTTTAGGGAAATCCCATTTTTTACGTCTGAAAATACCTAGTATTTCATTTTTATCATTTTGAACAATGCCACCAGCAGCTACTACAACTTCAAAGAATGAACTGACAAGTTCCTTCAATTCAGCTAAAGACTTGTGATACACTACAATTCGATTAAATTCATCATTCTCTAAAGACTGTATAGCATTTAGTATTACATCTGACTCCTGTTGAACTTCAACAAGTTTTTGCTTTTCGCCTATTATTATAAAAGGAACATCATGTTCAGCAATTAACTGAAGTAATCCATTCCCGATATAAATATTATAAAAACTCTTATTCAATTGATTAAAATTTTAAATACTTGTGAACATTTAAACTAAATGCAGTTATACCTAGTCCCAAAGGTAACATAAACAAATAAGAAAATGGAACATAAAGAAAGCTATAAAAAACAATTAAATAGAGGATTAAACCATTAGAAAGATATAACCCCCATTCTGTTTTATTCTTATTAAAAAACCACAAAAATGTAATTAGCAAAGCTGTTCCTAGTGAGAATATTAAATTAAATAATTTAGCCCAATTCAACTTCGAAACTTCATCACCTTCAACTAAAGTAAAGAAGAAATAAGAGAATGACAATCCATTATTCAAATGGTAAGGAATTGAACCGTCAGGTTGCCAAAATTGGGTTTTCCATTGATCAGTTGCTGTTCTACTATAATATTCTAATCCATTAGTAAGTATACTAGGGTCTTTTAAGTAGAAAGGGAATATATAAAGTAACAAAATAACTGAAGTCCCAGCTAAGCCTACTTTAAGTAAGTTTTTAAAACCCCATTCCTTCCATATTATAACCACAAAAGGTATGATGAATAATGTATACGAATACCTAGACATTGTGCACAATCCTATAGCAATTCCCATTAAAAGCCATTTTTTTTGGGTTAAACCCAAAATCAATAACATATAAAAAACAAGCGGCATTAACTCCGTTGCAAAAACAAATACTGATACATCGTGAATAGAATACCAATTTATGAAAAGGA
>CAZMKA010000172.1:1421-5576 GCA_964566605.1 uncultured Saprospiraceae bacterium
AAGGAAAGGAACAATTGCTGTTAGTAAAGCATGTAAATAACTTGGATACTTTTTAATATGATAAATTGTAATTCCTGCATAAAGAAGAAAAAAAGAACCTACAGCCATTAATCTATAATCAAAGTTCAACACCTCAGGTACGATATAAGGCATCCACATTGCTGGAAAATAGGTAGGTTTTACTTCATAATTACTAAAAGGAATTTCAACGTAAACCTTTTCACCTGAAAGAAATCTTTGGACATAGACCTCTAAGGAAGGTATAACATCAGAACCCTCTGCTAAATGAACGTTCTCCGCAAACACTTCCATCATTTCCAGATAAATCAATACTCCTGAAACAATTAAAAGAGCAACGGATAAAATCCAAGCATATGAATCTTTACCGCTTTGTATCTCTACATATTTTACATTCCTTCCTATCATAAACATAGGAACTATGAACATGAACCCTGAAACAGTCCATAAAAATGGATTCCATGAAAGCTCACGTAACATTGTACTTGAAACCATCCATAGAATTAGTCCCAAAAAACTTATCGTATAATACAGTAAAGAAAAATTCTTCCCCTCGTTCATTTCACAAAACTAATACAATTTAATATTTAACCCGAATTAAAAATTAGACAATATATTATGTCTTTAAGGATTAATATTCAGTCATAAAATAGAAGAGTTTAACTGATTTACTACTTATGCCTATTTATGGATGTTTTTAATCTTTTACTTGAGTACTGTAACATCGCCTACCACTGTTTCCTCCCCTCCCTCCGGAAGTAAAACAATTGCATAAAAAGCAAAAACACCTGGATTAACTGGTTCGCCTTTGAAAGTTCCATCCCAGCCTAGTTCAACAACATTAGTAGGAATATTTTCTGTAAAAAAGACACGTTCCCCCCATCGATTATAGATCGCTAATTCTGAAATCAATAATTCTTCGTTAGAAAACAGTGTAAACTTATCATTTAAACCATCGTTATTGCTTGTAATAACATTGGGAGTATAAATGCTAATCTCATCAATAATTCTAATTTCTATGGTAGTTGAAATTTCGCATCCGTTTTCATCTATAATGGTTACGGTATAGTCGATATCATCAAGCGTATAAGTTATATTAGATAAACAATTATTACATTCTAAATTAACATCTGGACTCCAAATAACTGTGTCAATTGACGTTTCAGGAATACTAGTTGTAACATTTATTACTCCATCTTCTCCAAGCTCTAAGACAATTGCTTGTGGATTACTTATGGTAATATCTAGTGCTGGGCTTACTATGAAAGTAGTATCTTTCAAGCAACCGTCAGAATCTGTGATAACTAAATCGTAGGTACCTGGCGGAAGATTGAATAAATCTTCTTGCTCTATACTCGCATTATTTAATACAAGTTCGTAAGGTTCAACACCACCTTGAATTTCGCCTACAAGTAACATTCCGTCATTTTCACCGAAACAAGTTTCATCTTCAGATTCCCAATTATTTAGATTAATCTCATTAATATCTTCAATAATTTCAATCGTATCAATGACTTCACAAAAAGAAACATCATCAATGAAAGTAACAATATAAATCCCAGGACTATTCACGGTTATTTCATTGTTATTCGTTGATACTATGTTACCATTAATAGTATTCCAAGTGTATTCTCCTTGATTATCACTGTTTGCTTCTAAAATCGCTTCAACATCATCACAGTTAAATATTAAATCGTCAGAAACAGAAATTATAGGTAGCGTAGCTTCTGAAATAACATGTAATGTATCAGCATTTTCACAACCTGAAACCGTATCGGTAACAACTACTATATAAAATCCTGTATCAACGACTGTTACTGAAGGATCATTCGAGATGATATTTCCGTCGATAGAGCTCCATTCAAAAACAGAAGTGGTAAATGGTATGGAAGCACTTGCATCAAGCGTTACTTCAATTATATCACAATTAAGTGTTTGTATAGGTGCTAAATTAATAATAGGAAATTCTTCTAATTCTTGAATAAACACTGAATCAATAGAAACACATCCAGTTATAGTATCGGTTGCAGTTAAAATAACTGTTCCTGCTGTATCTATTTCGAATATTGCAGCAATGGATGTTTCATTCTCATAACTCCATTCGTAAACAACATTTAATTGATTATTATAACTAAGTGTTACTAATTCTACTTTACAATCAAGAGTATTATCTGGATCTGCAAAAATAAATGCATCAGGTGTTTCAACATTTAGCGAAATGAAAACTTCATCAGGGACAGAGAGACATCCATTTGCGTTATTTAATACATAAAAATAATAGAATCCACTAGTAGATATTTCAACCGTTGATGTATTACTAATAATATTTCCATCTTCATTCTCCCAATAAACACTAAAATCACCATTTGTATCATATTGACCTTCCAACTCTATTAGCTCTACCAAACATGTTAGCATAGAATCAGGTCCAGCGATTGCTACAGGTATTTCTTCTAGTGAGAATACAAGCATTGAATCAATGACAGAACATCCATCATCAAATATAGCTTCAAAATAATGCCATCCAGGAACACTTGAAATAATTACAGAATCATTTGAAATAAAGCCTTGAGGCCCAGACCAAGAATATTCGCCAAGAGATGATGAAATTCCGATTAGATTCGCTTCATTGTCAGCACAATTAATTTCAATAGAATCACCTGCCTCAACTGTCTGATTACACATACTACAAGGTGAAGGTGCTTGAACATCCAATGTGTCAGGACATGTATCATTTGTCGAATCAATAAGCACTAATTGAATATCACCATTAATTATATCAAACGGGCCTAATTGAATTGATTCATTATAGTTGTAGCTTTCAACTTCTCCCTCCACAAACCAATTACTTGAAGTATTTATTCCTTGCACAGATATAGTCACGTAGAATGAATCATCTGTTTCTGTGTTATTCGTTGAATTATTAAAACATTCTACTAATTCCAAAACTGCGTCTATGGAACATTCATCAGAGCATGAATTTAACTGGATTAGTTCTGAATTGAAGCAATTCTCGAATTCAGTATCAATAAATTCAATTGTTACCTCATTTCCATTTAGTACGTTAATCGTCTCTGTTATATTATCTCCGTAAGTATAGACTCCCAACAAAATATTATCTAAGTAAACTTGATACAAATTATTCGCACTACCATCTATCGCTGATACTTGCCAATTTACGGTGATAAAATCATCTGTAGCATCCATTGAGGTGTTATTATCGTCGCACATAAAATCAAAAATGTCGACGTTTACGCTACATGGAGAAGAACAATTTAACAAAGGTCCAATCTCAATAGTATCAGAACACATTAACGAATCAATATCTTGAATGATGATTGTATGCGTTACTTCATCTGCAGCAAGAGTTAATTCTATATCATCAATCGAATATATCATTTCAGCACCATCATCTATAATTACATTTACATCACCACTAGGATTGCCATTCGCTATTACTATGTCAATATTAATTACATAAAAATCATCTTCAAAGTCATCTTCTGTCCCATTATTAAAGCATTCAAGCTCGAAGTCAGTAATTGATAGTGAACAATTAAATGAGCAAGGATTTAATGGATCTACGTCCAAAATTAATTGGCATTGATTATCCTCTGAATCTACAATCACAATGGATGGTGTTGAACCATCAGCAGGAAGTTCAAATGAGGAAACAATTCCATATTCAAAAACATAAGATGCTATATTATTAATCAATACAATGTATGTATTATCACTTGATCCATTTATACTCGAAGCTGAAATTGTTACGCTTATAAAATCATCTGAAGGGTCTGAATCTGTGTCATTATCATTACAAACAAACTCAAGTTGATCAGGCGTAATTTCACAGTTTGTACTACAAGGATTTAAAGGAATAGAAAGTGTTTCAACAAAACATTGTGTTTCAATATCAATGAATTCTATAAGAATTTCAATACCGTTAGCAGGCCAAGTAACACTATGCGTTTCATTATAGGCATATTCTCCTTGGGATTCTCCATCAAAGAACACTTCATAATTTGTATTTAAGTCACTAGAGCTAGATATTTCATAAGTTATCGTATAAAAATCATCCTCAGAATTTGTTCCAGTATCATTATTGTCACAGACATAATTTATGGATTCTATATTTAA
>CAZMKA010000172.1:5586-7604 GCA_964566605.1 uncultured Saprospiraceae bacterium
ATTTAATGCCAATCCTTCTTCAATTTCGAAAGTTGTTGTATCAGAGCAAAAAGTTGTAGTATGAGTTAATATTAGTTCGTATTCGCCAACTGCTAAGTCTTCAAAGTTGTCAGGATAACTGACGGTATCTCCCTCTAAAACAATTATATAATCTTCAATATTACTAGGTTCATCAATAAGTACACTTCCCGAATCGTCTTGACACAACGGATTAGTTAAAGTTAATTCAATACTAGGATTCGTATTAATAACTATTTCGAACCCTATATAACTAACACAGCCAAACAAGTTCGTGATACTTGCATATATGCTATCGGTCGCATTCAAAGCAATGTCTGCAAATCCATTATTTTGGGAGTAAGTCTCTTCTAAAGTCTCGAAATATTCAATAACATTATCAAGGTTACTATTAATTTGAGTATTGTAAAAACTTAAATCTAGTATGAGTGGTAAATCTACATCATTTACACAAAATGCAATATCCTGTGGAACCGTAGCAGGCGGAGAAGCAATAACTTCTAATGTTACTTCTGTTAAAAATGGAGAAAAACATCCAGGAAAATCTATACTCTCCGTATTTATATAATAAGAATAAATCCCTTCTTGTAGATCTGAAATTACTAAACTATCAACTCCACTTAAAATCGGTGTATCATCACTTTCATTTTCATACCAATGTAATATTAAACCGTCCTCATATTCACCATACAATACCGCCATATCATCACTTTCACAAGCAATCGCATTTATTCCAGTTGGTGGTTCTACGGATGGACAATTACAATTAGGAGGATTGATATTTATAAAACCAACACATTGATTTAGTGGATCTAAATTATTTATACCAACTGATACATCAATAGGAATATCAGTTATTATAACATTTCCATTTCCTTGATCAACTACATTACCTTCGGAAGCTAAAATGATGGCTCCGAAAGATTGTAATTCTACCGTGTAAGTAGTGTTATTATTCGTACAATATATGGTATCAATTTCAATTGGTGTTAATTCGAAATAGTTTACTGATATAATAGCTTCATCCGAAGGACAAGTATTACCTGAGGCCACGGTGTAACTAAATTGATATAATCCTGGTTGTTGAGAACCAATCACGATTGCGAAAGGATTATCTAAGTTTACATTTGCTCCGTCAAGGTCTTCCCATGTTCCTCCAGCTGTACTACTGGGGCCTAACAATTCTAGAAGATTTATTACACCTGGAACACATAGCTCTACTAGATTATCTTCTCCTGCGAAAGGAGGCATATCAACATTTATTGTAATTGCGATTTCATCAGCACATCCTAAATCATTAAAAACTCTTATTGTATATATCGATGAAATCGTAGGACTTATATTTAAATCGAATATTTGCGTTCCTGCAGAAGAAGGAAATCCCTCATAATATTCTAGATCAAAAGCTTGCCCATTATTATCAACGACCGAAATTGACCCAAGATCAAATGACTCTCCTAAACATAAGTCTATTATTGTTGGATTTACTGTTAAGTCTAAGTCTGGTGATATAGTGACGGTTTGAGAATGTTCAAGAAGTACAGCACCACAAGGATTTTGGAACGACCATGTATGTGTGTATACGTTACCATTTTGCGAAACAACAGCTTGAACAGAGCCTTGTATCTCGCATACATCAGTGCTATTATTAGTATAGATTAAGTCATTCGGACTAGAATATGCCTCTCCACAATTCAAAGTAATATCTGGTGGTGGGTCTAGAAAAAATGCAGGAGGTGCTGCATCAATTGTAATTGTTCTTACATATGTAAGTGGATTCCCGCATTGATCAACCTCCGACCATGTTTGAGTTAACTGTCCACCACATACATCATATGATCCTGTTTCAATTGCAATACCATTCCCTGATATTAAACAAGGTGGAGCTTCATTATTCGAGTAATTTAGGAAATTAACAAATGCTCCAACATCATCGCATGAAACTGTAACATCTTGAGGCGGGTTAGTCCAAGTGGGTGCTGGTGCCTCAGAAACTGTAA
>CAZMKA010000173.1:0-7598 GCA_964566605.1 uncultured Saprospiraceae bacterium
AAATATGCGAAAAAAATAAAAACACTACTATACTCCCATATTCATTTGGTCGAAGCTCTACTCTTAAAATATAAGAAAGTCAAACTCAGTTTTTTTTTGGAGAGGCGAGTATTGGTGTGAATAGAAGTGTTGCATTTAACTATTCCCATCGATCTTCGCGTCAGTTGCATGAAGGGCTTGTCGTCACGCGCTAGCGTGATGATGAACGAATAGTGAAACCCGTAATGGAACGCCCGGACGCCCACTCTTTTCTACTTCAATAACATATCTGTAACTACTGGCAGTATTTCGTTTACCCATTCCCCATATTGACTTCCGCTGGGATGCAATTTATCTTCAGACAATGCGCCCTCCGAATCGCCCAATGTCCTCGAAATCTCGGTGATGTTTATGAACGGGATATTCTCCGTTTCACACTTTTCCGCAATGTAGTTGTTGTACATGTCTATTTCCGACGGAACATTCGCGCTATTACTAATGGCCTGACCAAATGGCGTCACTCCATAATCCGGAATCGACACAACGAATACGCGTTCTTTACTTCCTGCTAGCCCAATTGAAATATTTAACAAAGAGTCAAATTCGGCCTCGAAAACTTCAAAAGCTTCGTTTTGGAATTGATTGTTCACACCTATTAATAAGGACACCAAGTTTTATATTCGGCGAGCTCTGTGTTTTCTATCGCATTTAACAAATTACTCGTTTTCCAACCTGTCTGTGCAATGATATCTACCTTATCAACATCGAATCCATTTTCAATCAATTTATCCGCTAATTGATTCGGCCATCTCACTGCTTCATCCACTCCCTGTCCTATCGTATATGAATCGCCTAGTGCTAAGTAATTTAAAGGCCCTATTTCCTGTGGATCTACGAAATTATTCATGGTACAGTTTGCAAAAAACAAAGTACATAAAAGAGTCGCTATTTTTAAAGTCGTACGGATATTGGCTTTCATCAAGATAGATTTCTGTATAATAGGTGGGCATATTTATAACTTGAAAACATAGATGAATGTTCATTCTTTGCGCTAAAGAAGGTCATTGAAAGGATGCTAAACTAACATTAGCTACTAAAATTAAACTAATTATTAATTGTTGTATACTTTTTACAGTGGATGGCGAATAACGTGTAAAATATAAGAAACTAGAAGTCAAGCGAATTGATGTAAATAAGTTTCCATTTTGCATTGGGCGAGCCCCCTTTTCCTTCTTCGGCGGAAAGGCGGCGGAGTTTTCCGCATTCGCCATTCGGCTCATCATTCACTATCGTTCATGACAAGTGCTGCAAGTTCCTCTCGCATAGGAAAAGATAGATTGATATTCTATAGAATGCAGTATTTAAACGAAATCGTAAAAGATTTCAAGTTTTATTTTCCTTTATTTTGAATTTCTTGATTGCGTATAAGCGATAAAATCAAGAGAAGATTTGGAAACTAAAACTAATTAAAATAATTTAATCACCCTATTCATAATTTTTTGTTTCAAAGGACTTTCCAGGCTTGTCTTTGGGCTTGCCTTTTTCGATTAAATACATTACTAAAGCATATAACATTGCAAAGCCAAAACCAATCATTAAATCAGTAAGAATGATAATTAAACCAATAATAAAAGTGAATACATATTCAATCCAATGTGCTTCCTGAAGTAGATTCCATGTCTTCATTAACAGAAGAATTCCAATATAAATTAGAAAGCCAGCAAAAGCAAAAAGAGGTACATCAAAGTTTGGAACGCCTATTACCGCAATCACTATCAATAATAAAATAATAGGTATTTTACTAATCCACTTCTTTCCTCCGAACGCTCGTATTGAAAATGAACCAACTAAGGAGATATTGGCTGGCATAACTCCAAAAAATCCACTTATTAAATTTCCAAAACCTACTGTCCTTAATGACTTATTTATTGTTTTTCTATTCTCTTTATGATCATGGTTTAAAGTTGAAAAATCAGACCAAAAACTAATCAGCATTGCTACAGTTATTGTTATTCCATTTCTTAAAGATGAATACATCATTTCAGGAGAAAAGGTCCACTTAAGTTGAAATGGCTCATTAAAATGAAGTATTTCAGTTTTTAATGGAGTTATCCCAAAACCCAATAAATAGCCTAAACAAATGGATGCCAAAGAAGCCAAAAACAAAGCAAAATTGGCTTTTTTAAATCGATGTCCTACTAATGCAATTAACGGAATTGAAAGCGCAATGCTTAATTGAATCCAATTGCTCAAGGTAGTGGTCTCCAAAAATGACTTTTCTTCTCCTCCATTTGAAAAATCAGATTCCATTGGATTATATCCAAAGGCAATAGGAAGTTGCTTAAGAATGATTATAAATCCAATACCAAACGTAAGAATGGCAATTACACGATTAGGCACAAGTAAATACTTGAAAGGCAGGAAGGATAATATACAAAAAACAATGGAAGGAACAGCAAGCATGAAGAAAGTGTTAAATGAGCCACTTTCAACTCCCATAGAATCTTGCATAACAAACATCGCAACTACAAGACCTGGTCCGATATTAAAAAAATCAGAAGAATTTCGGTTTAAAATTATTCCGATGATATTTGTAACAAGCACAGAAATCAACAGGAAATGTGGATTTAATCCAGTTACTAAACCAACACCAATTGTAAACATTAATATAAAAGGTGTAGCAGCAATACCTGCCAGAATTGATTTGATTACATCTTTCATGATCTTAAAAGTTGTGCTATAGACTAAATATATTCAATTTATAGAATAAGATAGATACTTTTAGGCTGTATAAAATTATAATATCATTACTTTTTTATATTTTAGGATTTAATTCAAAAGAATATAAAAAATTGGGTAATTTACGAAATTGGTTACTAAGCCGAAAAACAGATGATAAATCTGTTGTTTTACTACTCGTCAAAGGCTACGTCTTTTTAACTTTCCTTTGTTTTTTAATCTTGCAATTACCTTTTTGTCAGAATGCAAGTAATTCATTGGTTAACCATTTCTTTTTTTCAGTTTCAATTGTAAGTACTACTGGATTGGCTCCAGCAGATTTTGCGACTTCCTATAGTCTAGCAGGACAAATTGCTAGTCTGATTTTCATACAACTCGGGGGTGTAGGATATATGGCATTAAGCTCATTTATTATTTTGAAACAAAAGAATAGATTACCACATTTGTCAATACGATTATTAAAGTTAGAATTCAATCTTCCAAATAAATATCCTATCCGAGCTTTTATCTACAGCGTTTTTGGATTTACTTTATTAATCGAGACAATTGGAGCAATATTTTTGTCAATTGGATTTAGAAATGAAGGCTTAGATAATCCTATTTGGAATGGAATATTTCATAGCGTTTCAGCCTTTTGTACTGCGGGTTTTAGTTTGTTTAATGATTCTATGAGTTCGTTTAGCGAAAATGCAATGATATCAAATACAATTTTAGTCCTTTCACTTTTAGGATCAATTGGGTTTATTGTTCTTTTAGATTTTTGGTTAAGATTATTCGGTAAAAGGAAGAGTTTGACTTTAACTACTAAAGTTATTTTATTCAGTACTTTTTCATTTTGGATTATTGCATCAATAGCGATATTTTTTTCTGATTCTAATTTATTAAATTCGGGATGGGAAGGTGCAAGATTTGCTATTTTTCAAGGAATTTCCGCACATACAACAGTTGGATTTAATAACTATGATTTAGAAACATTAAGTTCGGCTAGTAATTTTATTATAATCATTTTAATGATCATAGGAGCTTCACCAGCAGGCACAGGTGGCGGAATAAAAACAACATCAATTACATCTTTTATAGCAGTTTTGAAGTCTATTCTTAGGAGAGATAAGTATGTTAAGTTATTCAATCGAGAAATTCCTGCCCATAGTATTTATTTGGCTATTTCATCAGCTATTTTTTATTCGTTTATTCTCATGGTAGGAACCTGGATTGTACTAATGATAGAGGGTTCAAATTTTAATCTAGAGGGAATTATTTTTGAAGTTTCTTCAGCTTTGAGCACTGTTGGACTGTCTACTGGTATAACCGCAGAATTATCTAGTATGAGTAAACTTGTTATTTCATTATTAATGTTAATAGGGAGACTAGGAGTTATAACATTTGGTTTTGCGCTAATTTCAAAAGCTCCAGAATTTAGTGTTAAGCCATTGCCAGAAGAAATTGCGATATGAGTTTAAAATTTATATGTTTTATCTTTTAAAAAGGATTAAGAAAGCTTCATTTTTGTTTTTGTTAATACAAAATTTCCCTTCCCAATAAATGTTATTAATTTATATATTTTTCAATACGTCTAAGTAATTAATTCCTGAAAAATTAAACCATGTATTACATATTCTACTGTCTCATCAAATTCTAATCGAAGTACTGTTTCCAATTCAGTTTCTGATGGAGTTAAGTTCATAGCTAATTCAATTATTTCATAAGCTGTGAAATGATTTTCATCAGAATTTATTTTATACAGATTGAACTTTATAATTATTTGTGACACCTTAGATAAAACGATTTTCAATAAACAATTTTATTTATAGAAATAAAAAGGCTGAGATATATTATATACGTTAATTGTAGATAAGTAAGAAAGCAATAAAAAGCCTTTTTCTTGAACTTGAAGAAAAGAAAAAATGCCTTTTTTATTGCTCGTCACTTGCCATCAATCGCCAATAAAAGATGTTTTATTGGGCTTACATTTCTTAAGGCTATGCGTTTATAAAACGTATAGGTTGTTGCAAAATCGTTTTTAATATTCGTTTCTTATCAATCCTGAATACAACGAACTGAATAACCTTTTGACTTTGTATCTTGAAAACGTCCAGCCTGAGAAAACCAAAAGTAATAACCTCGACTAAAAGCATTGGCACTAAAAACACCTGTCGTCCAGTAGTTACCGCCGTCTAAGATATCACCAAAAACACCAGTGGATGAACGAAAACCACCAGGAATAGCCATAAATCCAGTTGTGCCAAAAGCAGCATTTTGGTCAAGAGCTCCAGGTGACCATAGTGGTTCATTACCTGCAAGTTGACTCCCTTGATCTGTCCCTCTATATCAGGTAGCTTGTACTTGTGATTGTGACATACCAAGGTGCAACTCGAGTGTCTGCCATTCGATATCTGTTGGTAAATGAAAACCGACTGGACATATACCTTGCACTCCACCCGTATTGACATACTGCATCATTTCATCCCATTGGTAAAGTCCTCCGTAAATAGCACAATTGGCTGGGTCATCATCATAACAATATTTTTCTAATATGCCATTATCAGTCATATCAGTAACCCCAGTAATCATTGTACCTACATCAAGATTCTCTGTCATCCAAACTTGATTTCCTATCGTTACAGTAGGTATAGGTATTGGCTGTGAAGGAGGTAAACCTATCATATTCGTCCATGCAGTATCATTAAACATTTGCATTTCAAAACAATCTATACAATACAACATCAACCCAGGTTCAGGGTTTACAATAGCATCTCTTTGACTTGCAGTCATTCTAGGAGGTAGTAATCCTTTATCAGTACTTTTTACTTCTAGCATAGCAGAGCTATCAGGGACACCAGTTGTATTCGAAATGAGCACTTGAGCGTTTAATGAATAGATACTAAAAAACATAATGAGTATTAAAATGTGTTTCATATTAATAGGTTTGGTTTTAACTAATATTATATTCAATTATTACTATTTTAGATTGATTGTTTTCAATATGGTATATCGAATTTCTCTCTTACGTAATACAATACTATTAATACTTTATAAAAGTATTTCAACTATTTTCTAAGTGGTGATTAATAACTACCAATCGGTAGTCAATAATTTTTATTTGGTTAGAAATGCTTCTGGATGAATCGTTCTTTTATTACTTCCATATTCAATCATGATAAAAATTTCAACAATTCAAACCTTTTCATTTTTCACATTCATATCAATCAATTTTCTCTTAAACCCAAGCAACATCGCACTAAACATTTTGAAATATTCGTCCATTTTCGTACTTTTAGAATGACTGTATTTTTCTTCTTAATTAAGTAATCCAATTATGAAAAAATTAAACTTCTTCGCTCTATTAGTAATTTGTATTTGGGCATGTGATCCTGACCCTGTAATAACTGTTCCACCTGAAGATACTCCTCACTTCGAAGGATATACTTTAGTATGGAATGATGAGTTTAATGACAACTCCATTAATTCGCTGAACTGGGTTCATGAATTAGGCGATGGCACTGATTACGGGCTTCCTGCTGGATGGGGTAATAATGAAATCCAATTATATACCGACGACAATGAAAACTCTTTTATTGAAACTGATGATGACGATGTATCTTCTTTGGTCATTTCAGTAACTGAAAATAGTCCAGGAAATTTCCTTTCCGCCAAATTAACTACCCAAAATTTACAAAGCTTTAGATATGGAAAAATAGATGCCCGCATAAAACTGCCGACAGGTCAAGGGATGTGGCCAGCCTTCTGGGCATTAGGTGATAATAGACCTGAAATTGATTGGCCTGGATGTGGTGAAATTGATATACTTGAATTGGTAGGAAATATGCCTGATGTTGTTCATGCTAATGTACACTTTACAGATGGAGAAAATAAATACAGCAATGACGAAGGATCACCTATAATGATTGATGAAACGTTCGACCAAAACTATCACAACTTTGGTATTGATTGGTCTCCCACTGAAATAACATTTAGTCTTGATGGAGAGGTTTATAAAACAACATTAATCGCCGATGACATGAAGGAATTCCAACGTTCATTTTATCTTATTTTAAATGTAGCAGTAGGCGGACCTTGGGCTGGCAATCCGGATGCAACAACTACATTCCCTCAAAGAATGTATGTTGATTATATCCGCTATTACAGCAAAGATGACTTTTCAGCACCTGATGCTCCAGCACTTAATATTGAAGAAGAAACGGTTGGTTCATTTGTTCCTCCCAATTTGGCTCAACAGGCTTTTAATTCAACGTTAAATCAATTCCCTGAATTGGAATTAAATACTTTTGGTGCAGGTGGAGAACCTCTGATTAGTGGATCAGGAGAAGTGGTAGAAGGTGATAGCTCTTTGTTATTTAGTTACCCTGGTGGTAACTGGGGAGGTGGTTGGTTTGAAATGACTACACCTGCTGATTATAGTTCTTATGCGAATGGGAATTTAGTTTTTTCACTTCGTAAACCAGCTGATTTATGGGATGCTGAAATAAAGTTAGAATCAGTGAGTACTGGCATTTCAGTATTTTTAGTTGATTATACCCCAACGACTGTAGGGAATGACTATGTTGAATATACGATTCCTCTAGCTGATTTTGATGGTTTGGATTTTACAGATATTAGAATTCCCTTTGCCTTGTGGAATCCTGTAGATTTAAGCAGCAGTTTTACTGCTTTGGATATTTTGGTGGATAATATTTATTGGACAGAGTAAAAGTAATTTCTTTAGAAAAAAGGTGTTTTGTTTTTACTTTTTTTGGGTTGAACCCAAAAAAATAATAATGATATATGCTTCATTTTCTATATAGTTATATGATGAATGGAGACGCTTATTATACAGATTGCACTTTATAATTGCGGTTAAAATTCAGTAATTATCCAAAGAT
>CAZMKA010000174.1:0-7059 GCA_964566605.1 uncultured Saprospiraceae bacterium
TCTCCAATCAACAAGTAAATGCTTAGTTAAAAAACTTGCCACAACCATACGTACTCTATTGTGCATATGACCCGTATTATTTAACTCTCTCATACCTGCATCAACCATAGGATAACCAGTTTTTCCTTCACACCAAGCTTTGAATTCCTCTTCATTATTTCGCCATACTACCCTTTCGTATTTTTCCCTGAATGCATTTTGTTCTACCTTAGGAAATGCGTCAAGTATAGAACTATAAAAATCTCTCCATACTAATTCACTTAAATAAGTTTCATTCAATTTTATTGCTTTCCTAGCTTTTTCACGGATACTTATTTTCCCAAAACGAAAATGTATTCCTAGTTTTGACGTGCCATCAATTGCTGGAAAATTTCTGTTTTCATCGTATGTTTTGATAAGTTTTTGGGGTACAGATTCTCGTGGAATAACATATTCTCCCGGTTCAAAACCCATATCAGAAAGAGTAATCATTTTGCGTTTATCAATTTGGGCGTAAGCACCTTCATATTGATTACATGGATATGCTTTAAAATAATAGGAAGCAGAATTATTTCCTCTCGAATTCAATTTTTCAAGCCACTTTCGTTTAAATGGAGTAAAAACAACATATGGCTCACCGTCGCCTTTTCTCACTTCTTGAGATTCAAAAATAACTTGATCTTTAAACGAATTGAAATCAATGTTTTTATCATTACACAATGTTTGAACTTTAGCATCTCTTTCTTTAGCATATTGTTCGTAATCGCGATTGGTAAACACAGCATCAGGTTTAAATTCATTGATTATATCTGAATAAATTTCTTCAGGCTTTCCGTAATAAACGATTAAATCAGAGCTTTTTGCATTCAATTCTTTCTTCATATTGCTCAATGTTTCGTGGATGTATTCTACACGAGAATCTTTCTTAACTTCCAACTTGTCAAGAATATGCCTATCAAAAACAAATACTGGAATAACTTCTTCACTCTGTTTTAGCGCATGGTACAATCCTGCATTATCAAAAAGTCTTAAATCCCTTCTAAACCAAAAGATAGAACGTTTATATTTCTTTGTCATTATTAATATCTTTTACATTTAACAGATAAATTACAATGTAGTTGATACAAATGTGAATGAATTGATTTCTCTATATGTGATAACATATTATATTTGTTTAAAATTTGGGCTTAAAGCCCAAAATCAAAACAATTGAAATGAAAAATACTAGATTATTAATTCCATTCATTTTAGGTATCATACTTTGTGTTTCATGCAAAGAAACGCTTCCTGAAGATTTACAGAAAGTATATGATCAAAGAGATGCTTATACCTCTAATCCATCAAAAGAATCTGCTGCAGGTTATGTAGCCGCTGTAAGCTTATATAGTAATTTACATCAAGGCGAAGCTAAGACAAAAGAATTACTAGCTGAAGCTCAAGAAATCGCTCAAAAGCAAGGTCAATCAATGGTTGCAGCTGGTCTTTCCAATGAAATTATCAAACAATTCCCTAATGACCCATCCAATAAAACGAGATTAGTTGAATTAGGAAAAAGTATGCAGGCACTCGGCAAGAAAAATGCTGCTACAACTTTAAATTATTTTATTTCTAAAAAGTATCCAAAATTCGCATCTGAAAACGGAATTGTTTTACCTAGTAGTCTACCTGAAAGTCAAGATTCATTTATTAAAATGAAAGCTGAAAGTATTTTTGGGACAGAGCAATCGAATGGACTTGATAGAAATGCATCATTTCAATATGTAGATGCAGTAGAAGCTTATGCTATGGTTTTTCCAGACAGTAAAGAAACTCCAAGATATTTATTTAATGCTGCAGAAGTTTCTAAAACCATGGGAACATTCGCAAAGTCACTTTCTTTATATGACTGGATTATTAAAAAATACCCTACGAATGAAGCTGCACCTACTGCAATGTTCTTAAAAGCTTTTATTTTAGAGGATAATATGAAAAATATTGATGCAGCGAAAGAAGCATATGAGATGTTTATAGAAAAATTCCCTGAACATCATTTCGCAGATGATGCACAATTTAGTCTTAATAATTTAGGAAAATCGGATGCTGAAATTCAGCAAGAATTGGAGAGACTTCAAAAACAAAACGAACAGAAATAGAAATAAACTGAGCGCTAAGTTATTAATCTTATTGAAATATTATTTCTTGAGATACAAAGGGGCTAAATTTAGTCCCTTTTACTTTTGCCTCTATTTCAACTCTATAAGTAGACTTAGCTTTCTTAAAATATTTAGCCGTTTTTACGATTCCTTTAAAGAGAAAATTACTTCTCTCGAGCTCGTCCATTCGAGATACCTTTTCTTCGTATTCGATTTTAAAAGGAATATCTAGCATAGTCATGGGCTCTAATTGATGTACTTCCTTGAAAGTTTCATTTGCCATTACATATTCATCAATCAACTTATTCTTTCCACGTCCTCTAGCATATTTCTCTATTAATTTAATAGTTATGCTTTCAACCACTTCTTCATTCTTAGCTTGTAGTACAATAACTCCATTCACTTGCTGAGAATCTCTAAGGTAAAACTCTTCTAATTGTACGGCAATTTTCAGACCTTCAATTCCAAACCACTTTTTAACTTTCTTTAGCATATCATATAATTATTACATTATCCATAACTGAAGTAAACGTAATTTAATTCCTGCGAAACTTTTAAAATCGATAAAACTTAAACTTTCTTATATGAATCTTTTGTGCCAACTGTCCTGTAACTGTTTTACCCAAGATTGCAAAAACTCCTCTTTAGTTTTTACATTATTGTCAAAAAACAAAGTAGAATTATCAATTTCGTTATTAGCATATGCACTTGCTAGATCATTCATATCTATTGCTTTTACTACATCTTCATGAAGATAACAAAAAGATGTTCTCCCCATCATATCCGTTTTGTATTTCGTACCAATTTCTTTTATAAATCGTACTGAAGAATCAATAGAACATCCACTCGCAGAAGCATTAGCAGACTCATCAACAAAAAGACATATAAATCTGTGATGAAACAAATTCCCATAAGCTCTTAACTGATTACTATGACTAACCCAGTGAGTTACAAAATCCTTTATAGCAGGGATTATTTCATCCATTTCATCATCTGTAAAAAAGCGATCAGCTTGATATATCCAAACTTTTGATTTATCGTCGAGAGCAATTAACTCCGTCATATTACCATTTTTTTGCTTGAACAATCATTTCTGCTAAGTCATAAACCATTACTTGATCTTGTTTTTCTTTAGCTTTTACACCATCTCCCATCATTGTTAAACAAAAAGGGCAATTAGCAGCAACTATTTCTGCTCCTGTTTCAAGTGGTTCTTCTATTCTCTCGGTATTAATTCTTTTATCTCCTGGTTCGTCTTCCTTGAACATTTGAGCTCCACCAGCTCCACAACACAGACCATTCGTTCTGCATCTTTTCATTTCTTTTAAATTCCCATCTAAAAATTCAAGAATTTCTCTTGGAGCTTCGTATTCATCATTTACTCTACCTAAGTAGCACGAATCGTGATAAGTTATTGTTTTACCTTCAAAAGCACCACCTTCTACTTTAATCTTTCCTGATTGAAGTAATTCGTTTATTAGTTGGGTATGATGAATAACTTCATAATTTCCACCTAAGGCAGGATATTCATTTTTGATTGTATTAAAACAGTGAGGACAAGCTGTAACTATTTTATTTATTCCATATGAATCCATGGTTTGGATATTTTGAATTGCCATCATTTGGAATAGGAATTCATTTCCTGCTCTCCTTGCAGGATCACCTGTACAAGCTTCTTCATTCCCTAAGATCGCAAATGAAATATCCGCATTATTCATAATAGTTGCGAATGCTTTAGTTACTTTTTGTGCACGTGCATCAAACGAACCTGCACATCCTACCCAAAACAAATATTCTACTTCTTCTCCAGCAGCTTGTACTTCCGAAAATAATTTTATTTTATTGTTAGTCATACGTTCTCTTTTTCTTCATTAAAATCTTTTGCCCATTTATCTCTGTCGTCAGGGATAGACCATACGGCACCACTATTCTCTATAGCATTAAACATAGGAGTCCAATCAGCAGGTCCTTGTCCTTCACTCAACAATTCATATCGACGCATTTTCAAAATTGGTTCAAGCGGATTTATCATTACAGGGCAAGCCTCAACACATGCGTTACAAGTTGTACATGCATGGATTTCTTCTTTTGTTATCAAATTAAAAAGTGACATTCCATCATCGAAATTATCTTTTGTAAGACTATCTTTATACTTACTATCTTTGGCGATGTAAATATCTTTTTGGCTGTCTATTTTCGAGGCAACATCCTCTACTCTATCTCGAATGTCCATCAATACTTTACGAGGAGATAATTTCTTACCTGTTAAGTTTGCAGGACATACATCCGTACATCTTCCACATTCTGTACAAGAATAACTATCCATGATATTTTTCCAACTTAAATCAAATACATCTTTAGCTCCGAATTCAGGCATTTCTTCACTCATTTCTTGCTGCTCCACTGTAATTCCCATCATTGATTTGACCTCATTCATAATTTCAGGCATGTTATCCATTTCACCTCTAGATTGAAGCTTAGCATAAAAGATATTAGGAAATGCTAATAAAATATGAAGATGCTTGGATTTCGGTAAATAAATAATGAATAAGAATACAGTTACTAGGTGCAACCACCAACCTGTCCTCTCTAAAAAAACAAGAGCGGCTCTTGGCCATCCTTCAAAAATCATAGGACCTAAAAATCCACTAATAGCAAATTTTCCAGTTCTGTGATAATGCTCAGGATCAATATCTTGAAGAACAATATCTGTAGAATTCATCAAAAATATACCTGTAACCAAAGCCAATTCACCAAGCAAAATCAAGTTGGCATCTAATTTCGGCCAACCTTCCATTTCTTTTTTATTAAATCTTCCTATTGGCTTACCCATTAATGGAAGTAAATTTCTTCTTGATAAAAATATAAAAGTAGCAATAAGAGCAAGTACGGAAAGAATTTCAATAGATGAAATAATGAAAGTGTAAAACCCTCCAAGGTACGGAGCAAAAATCCGATGTTTTCCAGTGAAGCCATCAACAAAGATTTCTATTAGCTCTATTTGGGTAATAACAAATGCCAAGTAAATGAAAAAATGAAAAACAGCAGGTAGAATTCTTTTAAACATTTTCTTTTGGCCAAAAGCCACAAGAATTAAATTCTTCCATCTTTGTCCATTATCACCTTCAATAACTTCATCTTTTCCAAAGTTTATATTTCTATACAATCTCATATAAAGCTTTGACGCAATGTAGAAAGTAATAATAAAAAGAATAAAGAAAGCAATTTGATTAAGTCCCATTTAAATTATCTGTTGTAACTTTGTTTGGTTAATAGATTTACCTAAATATTGTTTAGCTTAAAGCTAAGAAGATATTTAAAAATACCATTATAGAGTAATAAATAAATTATCATGCAAATTTTAAGTGAAGTTGAAATCAAACAAAAAACAAAGAGGCTTGCCATAGAAATACTTGAACATAACTATGGAGAACAGGAACTTTACTTAGCAGGCATTAACAATAATGGGCTAAATTTCGCAAAATCTTTAGGCTTATATATAAAGCGTAATAGTGATTTAAACATTCACTATACGAATATAAAAGTCAATGCTGCTGATCCTTTGTCTGAAGAAATAGTGATTGACTTAGCTAAAGAAAAATTAGTCGGTAAATCAATAATACTCGTGGATGATGTAGCAAATACAGGACGAACATTGTTTTATGCTTTCAAGCCATTACTTGATTTCATGCCAAAAAGAATTGAAATTGCCGTTTTAGTGGATAGAAAACATAAAAACTTTCCAGTAAGCCCCACATATGTTGGCTTATCACTTGCTACAACTATTGCAGAAAATATAGAAGTGAGGCTTAAAAGTGTAGATGAAAAGAGTGTACACTTGGTCTAAGATATGACAACTAATGTCTCCACATATCTATATACTTAATAAATATCTTAGCCGTATTTTCTGCATCTGAAATTGCTCTATGGTGCACACCAGTAAATTCGAAACCCTCTCTTTTTATTGTAGCTTTTAATCCTGTTTTCTTAGCCGCATTAATAAGGCTATGATACTGTTTTTTAATGTTGATGTTATATTCTAACCACTCATCTTCTAATTTATGGATATCGCAATTACTACGTAACATTTTGACATCAGCGTCTCCCCACGCACATAAGTAGTAATCTTCATCCCATATATTTATCCATTCTTTAAATTCAGAAATTACTCTGGGAAAAAGTTCTGCTTGGTCAACATTATCTTGAGTGATGGACGTAAGTTTAGTACAAAAGTGAGAAAGGTATGGATTTACGTAAGGTTTTATAAATTTATTAAACTTACCCGTAATCTCTCCGTATCTATTGACTTTCACAGCGCCAATCTCAATAACCTCATTTACTCCTCCAGGTGGTCTCCCCATCCAGCAAGTCGCCTCTAAATCATATACTATAAAATTCACTTGTCTCTTTCTTATTATGAGTCAATAGTTTATCTACTTTTTGAGTTATGTCATAATGATCAAGCCTATTTCTATAATAGTAAAGCAGTTTAAGATCTTCACTAAATAAATTACCTTGTTCATCTTTTTTAATTGGCTTACTTGTATGATAAACACACATATTTTTAATACCAATTGAAATTAACTCGTGTGGATCGCCTTTGATAATATCTGTAATATTAATCTTAAGATTATCACTCATAGACATTAATACCTCTTGAGTAGCCTCAACTCTTTTTACAAATTCATTATACAATACAACTTCAGCTTCAGGGTCTTTATTTACCAGAGTAAAAATAGATTCATCAGGATATCTTTTTTGAATTAGTTCAAACAACGTGTAGGCAACTACATGTGAAGAAAGTACTGTATTATACCTGTGAAAAGATTCAACAATTTTATCAGCTAACAGTTTAGTATAAACTCCTTCTCTTTGCTTGCTTTTGTTTAGATTTCCATCTGAAATAAAATTTTCATTTAGCACCTGCCCTTTTGAGTTAGAATAAGGA
>CAZMKA010000174.1:7069-7505 GCA_964566605.1 uncultured Saprospiraceae bacterium
ACCTCTCTATTTTTTTTATCGAATGACCTTCCTTCTTCATCAACTTTATTTCCTATTACATCTATGGGTTCGCCCAATGTAAGATATATTTCACTTCCTTGAGCAAATAAATCCCATAAAAACTTCAATATGTTTTTATACGACTTAGCTGCATCTTTACTCCCCAGGTATTGTTCTTGTCCTGTTTTCTTTAGGTGTTGTTCAATTAAGAACTTACTTTCTAGTACAAAATGGTAGCTTATTACGAGCGGTACAACAAAGATTTTTTCTTCTTTTTTACCCTGGAGTCTTGCACGTTGAGCTTCAACTACAGTACCTAATAATCCTCTTTATAGTGACTTCTCAAGTTCACCTGACCTTGATCTTGTTCCTCCAGAAAAAAATAGATTATTGACACCTGACTGAAACGAGTCCGTGGTCATGGTCTTTAATGTAT
>CAZMKA010000175.1:0-7489 GCA_964566605.1 uncultured Saprospiraceae bacterium
TAGTTAATAAGCTGTGGGCATTTTTTAGTTAATGAATATTATACAGAGTAAACCACATAATTGTAGAAATATTACTTCATTCTTTTGGGCTAATACCAATTCTGTTTAAAAGTTTCACTTTAGTTTCAAGGATTATAAAATCAAGTATAATACCAATTGTGTTTTAAGGTTTCACTTTAGTTTCAAGGATTACAAAATCAAGTATAATACCAATTCTGTTTTAAGGTTTCACTTTAGTTTCAAGGATTATAAAATCAAGTACAAGGCAGAAAACGCAAGGATAGCATTAGCTATCATGAGTATTTCTAACAAAGTAATTGCTTTTAGAAACTTGAAAATATGTGAAATTCTAAAGCAGAATTGGTATTATAGCCCAAATATTTATGCTAACATTAATTAACAAAATAAACGTTTCAAGAATCTGTACAACTTCTATTTTTTTAGTTAAAAAAAAGGACAGGCAAAACCCATCCTAAAAAACCACAATTGAAATATTTTAAATATCATTGAATGTTACACTATATGATTTTCTTGATTATTAAGAGATTTCTGTCTTTCTTTAAGCATCTCGTTACTGAATTTCAAAATATCGTAGCTTGTAATAAGTCCTACAATTTTATCATGTTCTACTACTGGTAGTGCATTTATTCTGTGATTAATGAAAACATCTATTACATCGATTAAAGGATCCTGAACATTCACAGTGATTACATTGGTCGACATAATTTCGTCAACTGTGCCTAATTCTATTCGCTGATCTTTTATGAACTGATCAAAACTATGCATCACTGGTTTTTGAGAAAGGAATAAAATATCACCTTGTGAAATAATACCTACCACCTTATTCATTACCAACACAGGTATATGATGTATATCGTACAAATTAAACAATTCTTTCGCTCTTGCAATCTTATTCTTAGGATGCAAGCTTATTAAATTGGTACTCATTAAACTTCTTACTGTATAATTCATATTCATATCTTTTTATAGTCTAAAAGTACTACTCAAAGACGTTTATTAGAATGATATAAATCATGCAAACTAATGATTTAAGTCAGTTTCAGCATTTAATCAACTAAGGAATTATCCAATCTATTTTCGACATGGTATTAATGACACATTATGGGGTTCTTTATTGCCTCAAAAAAACTAAGTTCCATGGGCATTTCAATTACAAGTCCTCTATAAATCATAAATCCACCAAAGCATAATGTAACTATAGGAAGTGCCTTATTAAAATATCGTTTGATGGAAAATGGTAAAAAATGAAAACCTTTTAAAAAACCAGCCATTGCAGGTATTGTTCCAAGACCAAAGAACATCATAAACAGGCTACTTTGGACTATATTTTCAGAGATTAATGCACCAGCTAATGCTAAGTAAACCAAACCACAAGGAAGTAAGCCGTTAATCAGACCAATAGTAAAAGGGGATTTCGATTTTATTCTATTAGTATATCGCAGTAATAATTTACCAACTATTGAACTAATACTATTTCCCAACTTTGATTTCTGAATGACCGAATCAATATTTAATGATAAAAAAACAAATCCTATTAATAGAAATCCACCAGATATCGAAATGAATTTCTGCAGGTTCGTCACATAAAATATTGAACCAATCAATCCAAAAAACATACCAAGTAAAACGTATGTCATTACCCTTCCAAGCTGATAAAGAATTATACTTTTATTATTACTACCTGAGTTGTTTTCGGAATTACAAGCCAATAAAGCGAGTGGCCCACACATACCTATACAGTGTAAACTACCAAAAAATCCTAAACTCAGTGCGATTCCTATCATTAGATAAATAGGTCTTGAACTTTATAAAATTTATTTCCGTCATTTTCCCAGTCTACTTTCACTTTCCAAGCTCCAGGGGCAAAGCCTTCCTTATCAAAAACCATAACTGGATCTTGTATTTCAAAAACTTTGTCTAAGTTTTGATTGGACGGACGATAGAAGTGTATTTTACCTCGAAGGTCATTTTTATCTTGAAACGATATGACTATTTCAGATCTGTCTGCCTCAGAAATAATCTGGAGAGAATTCGATTCTGTTTCATTATTCATTTTATCAATCCTTTGTTGATAAGTGAGATCAAGTGCATAATAGTCGTCAAGCACTAAACTTCTGTCTACAGATCTTGATGCAATTAATACGAAAACAACAGTTGCAACGAAACACGTATAGAATATAAAAATTCCGTGTCCCCAGTGAAATTTACTTTTCATAATTTTATTTTATTGGGCTAAAAAATGTGGTTTTTGTACGATCGATTAAAACACCTTCTGCATTTATTTCAATGGTCAACTTTGTTTTTTCTTTATCTAAATCTTTCTTCGGTATTTTTATAAAAATTACACCTTCAGTAACACTACTTGCTTTAGCTATAGGAGCGTCCCCTACTAATTGAAAAACAATTTCAGGCGCATCTTTTACTAAAAATTCTACAGAAAAATCTTCTCGAGTTTTATTAATCAATTGATAATTATACAAGTTACTTATATATCCATCACCAAGGTCTTGATACAATAATCCAGGTGTTCTTAAAAATAGACATTCTACTTTCGATCGATTAATTAACATGAATGATTGCAATCCGATAAGAGCAACCAAAACTAGAGAATAACCAATTGCCCGTTTTGTAATCAGTTTCTTTTTACCACTTACAATACCATTATAACTATCAATACGAATTAGTCCTTTGGGCTTGTCTATCTTTTCCATAACTGCATCACACGCATCAATACATGCAGTACAATTCACACATTCTAGCTGTGTTCCATTTCGTATATCGATACCTGTAGGGCATACTTTCACACAAAGGTTACAGTCCACGCAGTCTCCTATTATTTTTTCTTCTATTTTAATAAAAGAATCATTTACCTCCTCCGCTTTAAAAGCAGTATTCCTTGTTTTAAAGGCATCATATCCTGGGCTACCTTCAGAACTTGCCTTTTTCCTTTTCCTGCTTAACTTACCTCTTGGCTCTCCTCTTACGAAATCATAAGATACAGCAAGAGAATCTTTATCAAGTAAAACACTTTGCAACCTTCCGTATGGGCAAATAGTAGTACATACTTGTTCTCGCATAATAGAGAACACACCATAAAAAACAGCAGTAAAAACAACCATACTCAAAAAACCTGACCAATGTTGCTCTACAGGATCTGTGAGAAGTTCCCACACTCTATCTACTCCTATTATATAGGATAGAAAAGTATGCGCTATAACAACAGAAATCCCTATAAACAGTATATGTTTTGCAGCTTTTCTTAATACTTTATCAGTATCCCATTCCCGCTTATTTAAGCGGATCTGAGCATTTGCATCTCCCTCTATCCAATACTCGATTCTTCGAAATACCATCTCCATGAAAATGGTTTGGGGGCAAACCCAACCACAAAAAACTCTACCAAATATTACCGTAAATAAAGCAATACCCACAAATGCCATTAGCATTCCTATAACCAGTATATGAAAATCCTGTGTCGTAAATGGAAAACCAAACAATATGAACTTTGCTTCCACCACATTAAACAGCATCAATGGCTCACCTTTCCATTTTAAAAAAGGCGTAATAAAGAGTACAAACAATAACACATAAGAAACAAGTTTACGCTTATTAAAGTAGACACCTTTTGGCTTTTTAGGATATAGCCATATCCTTTTGCCAGACTTATCTACAGTAGCAATTTTGTCTCTGTAAGAGTCATCTATATTCTCCTTTATTATATTTTTTTCTGTGGTATTCACAAATATTATTTTTCAATAAGCATTGACAAATCTTTAGTTTTTTCAGTATCACTGACATTACCTTGATCAATATTTTCAGCTTGATATCTTATACCTTGTTTAGCCTTTGGATTAGGAGGATTTGTTCCTTGTAATGTTTCTATAAATGAAGTTAGTTTTTGAATAGTAGACGGATTAAGTCTTGACTTCCATTCCTGCATTCCTTTTTCAGGTACACCATACTTAATTGTTTTAAATATATCAACAGTGCTACCACCGTGCAACCAATATTCATCTGTCAAGTTAGGACCAACTGATCCTTCACCTAATTGTCCATGACACGCTGAACAATTTGTAATAAACGCCTTTCTACCAGAGGCTATGCTTGCTTCATCTTCAAGTGAAATTACATTATATTCATCAACTGCATTAGCTTGTTTAGAAGCGTATAATCTTTTAGCTTCCTTGGCCTCTTGCATTTCTATATTATATATTTCCTCTTGACTTTTAGCATTATCTGAATATTGGAACATATAAAAGTAGATCGCTCCCCACACAATTGTCCCAAAAAATAAGTAAAGCCACCAAGGCGGAAGTTTATTATCTAACTCATGAATTCCATCGAAGTCATGATGTAATAATATATCAGCCTCTTTGTCAATAGGAATAAGACTCCATGCTTTATTATATAATTTTTTCCACATTGAAATAGTATTAGTAGTTGTTTTTACTTCTACTATACCAGCTTCTTTTAAAACCGCTTGTTTTTGTTGCATTATCAAACTCCATAGAAGGCTCATAATGGAACTAATAACACCAATAATTACAATTGCAGCTAATGTGAAAAATATGTTTTGATATATCCAGTTTAAAACTGTTTCACCTGTGGACAAAGTCTCAGCTGATAACGATCCCACAGCGGTAAACACTAATAAAATACTTAGATTTCGTTTATAATTGTTCATAATTATTCTGATTAAATAGCTTGCTCTTCGTGATTAAGAGGAAGATTTTCTAAATGAGATAATGTTTCTTTGTCCTTTCTAAATACTAGATATGCTGACAATGAAAAAATAAAGAAGAAGGTCAATAGGGCGAATAATGCCATCCAATTTATATTACCTACTTGTTCTAAAATATATTTATACATGACAGTCTATTTAGTTACGATTTTCTTTAATTTAATATCCGTTCCTAATCTTTGCAGATAAGCAATAAGTGCAACGATTTCTTTATCTTCTAGATTTTCAGCTACCACACCTTGGGCCTCTAGTTCTAGTGCGATTCCTTTGGCTTGTTTTTCCAAGTCCTTTACCGCTTTATCCGCATAGTTCGTAGGATAAGGCGTTCCTAAACTTTGTAACACTTTGATTTTAGACGCAGTGTAGTTTGTATTTAAATCTTCTTCTAACAACCAAGGGTATGGAGGCATAATCGAACCTGGAGACATGAGTTCGGGTTCTTTCATGTGATTATAATGCCAAGAATGCGAGTATTTCTGCCCTACTCTGTGTAAGTCAGGACCTGTACGCTTACTTCCCCATAAGAATGGACGATCATAGATGAATTCCCCAGACTTACTAAATTCACCATATCGTTCTGTTTCTGATCGGAATGGTCTCACCATTTGCGAGTGACAACTAATACATCCCTCACTTATATATAGATCTCTTCCTTCTAATTCCAGCGGAGTGTACGGCTGAACAGTCGCAATTTTGGGGACATTTTTGTCGAGAAGTAGCATTGGGAAAATCTCTACCAATCCACCTATAAGTACAAGTATTGTACTTCCTATAAGTAATTGAACTGGTCTTCTTTCTATCCATTTGTGCCAATGTTCTCCTTTTACTTTTACATGTTTTACTCTTGCAGGAGCTGAAGCTTTTGATTCAGCGATCAAGGTTCCTTGTTTAGCTGTTTTCCATAAGTTATATATCATAAGGAATACCGCAGCAACATAAATCGCACCTCCCAATCCTCTGATAGCATACATCGGAATAATTTGCGTTACAGTTTCTAAGAAATTTCCATAAGCCAGTAAACCATCTTCGTTGAATTTCTTCCACATCATAGATTGAGTCCATCCAGCTACATATAATGGCACTGTATAAAACAATGTACCTAGAGTTCCCATCCAAAAATGTACATTAGCTAGCTTTTTAGAGAATAACTTAGTACCATAAATTTTTGGCCATAACCAATATAAAATACCGAAAGTCAACATACCATTCCATCCTAGAGTTCCTACATGGACGTGTCCTACAGTCCAATCTGTATAATGACTAATAGCATTAATTGATTTTATACTTAATAAAGGACCTTCAAGAGTTGCCATACCATAAGCAGTAATTGCAACAACCATAAATTTAAGAACAGGATCTTGCCTTACTTTATCCCATGCACCTCGCAGGGTCAATAAGCCATTCAACATTCCACCCCATGATGGAGCAATCAACATCAAACTAAATACAGAACCTAAAGTTTGGGCCCACCCAGGTAAAGAGGTATATAATAAATGGTGTGGACCTGCCCATATATATATGAATATCAATGCCCAAAAGTGAATAATCGATAACTTATAGGAATAAACTGGTCGATTTGCTGCTTTAGGCAAGAAATAATACATCAAGCCTAAATAAGGTGTGGTCAAGAAAAACGCTACTGCATTATGTCCATACCACCACTGAACCAAAGCATCTTGAACACCTGCAAATACTGGGATACTTTTCCATAAACTCACAGGAATCTCTAAGTTATTGAATACGTGTAGAACGGTAACAGTTACCCAAGTTGCTATGTAAAACCATATCGCAACATACAAGTGATTTTCTCTTCTTTTCAAGATCGTTCCAAACATATTAATTCCGAAAGCAATCCATACCAGTGCTATCGCAATATCTATTGGCCATTCCAGTTCAGCATATTCATGCGAACTAGTGATTCCTAGTGGAAGCGTGATAGCCGCAGCTAATATAATCGTTTGCCATCCCCAAAAATGAAATTTGGAAAGCGCTTTACTATACATTGGTGCCTTCAGTAATCTTTGGAGGGAATAATAAACTCCCATGAAAATACCATTTCCTACAAATGCAAAAATCACTGCATTCGTATGCAATGGTCTAATTCTACCGAAATTAATGTATTGATTGGAAAAATTGAGCTCTGGCCATATCAATTGTAAAGCCGCGATGAGTCCTACGAACATTCCAACGGCACCCCACGCAACGGAAGCAATACCGAAATCTCGAACGATCTTATTGTCATAACTAAAATGGTCTACATTCGTCATAAATAATGTTTTTTTAATGGGTCGTATAATGACTAATTGTTGTTAATGTTTTGTTCTATTAATTCATCATCAAAAAGAATCCGCATTGCGGGTGTAGACTCATCTTCATACTGCCCGCTTTTTACCGCCCATAAGTAAGCGACAAGAAAACCAGTTGCAACAAACAAACTGACGGAAATGAGAAGTATAATTATAGTCATAACTTTTTAATTTAAAGCGAAGTTATGGCGAATGAATCTAGCTGTTTATGACATCAATCAATCGCAAGAATGATATTTGTCATTATTTAATGTGAGTGGATTTACATCAAAAGTTATACAGATTGCACTTTATAATTGCGGTTAAAATTCAGTATATATCCAAAGATAGTCGAGGAGAAAAGCATGACCAATCGATTCAGCCTTAAAGGCTGATGAAGTACAACCGTACTTCAAGTGAGGGAACGGCGAAAGCCGATGGG
>CAZMKA010000176.1:0-4286 GCA_964566605.1 uncultured Saprospiraceae bacterium
TCTGAAAGCTCCATTTTATAGAGTTTCAGTAGGTATTTTAATCTTTCTATGTTGTGTTTAACCTTCAAGAATTTCTTTCCTTTTGTGCAAATTTAGTTTTTTATCCTCGCTTGTGCATAACATCCATACATCTTCACCTCCAAAGCAGAGTTCCTGTTATTTCTCCTTTATCAACACCCACCTTACTCCTGAAAATTTAAACTCGATTCATCTCATGGGTGCATTCAATTACGAAGATAGTGTATTGAAATCAATTTGCGAAATCATTATCATTCTCTGAAATACAAACTCATAGGCGAGCTCTTAGCTTATTTTACAAACTTGTTCATTTGAATAATGGGATTGCAGCGGTGGGAAAGATTCTCTGTTTACAACTCGTGAACTTGCATTTGTTTGCAATAGATGGACTTTTATTTGACAACAACAAATAGACTTGCTATCATACACTTAAACAACATATCGGCTGCACCCGTCGTAGCCTGCCGATAGGCGGCTATGATTGTTCTTTTTATATTTTGATAAATTTCTTCGTTTTGTTTACCATTTTATTTTGAATATGAATAAAGTACGAACCCGATGGATAATTAGAGACATTCAAATTAATGATTTGATTTTGAGACGAATTTCCTTCAACCTTGAAAGAATGTACCACTCCACCTCTTCCGTCGAAAATAGCAATATTTGTTTGATTATTTAACTCTGAAAATTCAATGGTCAATAAACTATTTACAGGGTTGGGAAACAACCTTATTTGTATTTCACCCTTTTGATAAATTTGATTTACAGACGTTGTTTCAATACAACCTGGTTTAAATAATGGCAATATTTGAACATCTGGATGAATCACATTTGAGACCTCGTTTTCATTTAATCCAAGCCAATTCTTTAGGACTGTTCCATAAATGTCCCTAAAATCATATTGTAAAGGTACCCCTTCGTCAAGACCTACTTGTGTGTCGATTTCAGGATGGTCACCCAATATTTGATTTTCTATGCAAGAGCCAAATAGAAACAAGGGTGCTGCCGTACCATGGTCTGTTCCTAATGCCGCATTTGAACGAATCCTTCTTCCAAATTCAGAATAGGTCATCCCAATTACCCTGTCATTGACATTCAATAAATTAAGGTCATCTTGAAATGCACAAATGGCATCAGAAAGTTCACGGAGCAGTTCATCATGTCTCCCAGTAGTTGTATCTCCATCAACAACTTGATTGTCATGGGTGTCAAAACCACCAATTTGAACTACATAAATCTTTGTTTGTAATCCTCCGGAAATTAATCGAGCTACATTTTTTAATTTTTCAGAAAGTTCTGTTTCGAGGCTATCCCACTTCGTTGATAAGTTATTTCCAGCATTAGCCGCATCACTTATTACCGATGCAAAGGCGTTCGTTTGTGAAACGGTATTATTTACAAATGACAAAGCATCGCCAAAACAGTTAGCAGGAATATCACCCTCAGCACTCACCAACGCCATACCAGGATTAAATGGGTCTAATAATGATAAGCTATAATTGGCATTAACTCCCTGACATGTTTCGGAGACAATTTTCCCCATTGTCAAAGCAAAAGGGTGAGGGCAATCATCATTTGGATAACCATTCGGATAATCGGAATAATTAAGGTCGTAGAATCGTCCAATCCAACCTGTGCTATCAAATTCTTCTGCACTTGAAGCCGAGTTCCAAATATCTGTTGACCTAAAATGGGAACGATTTTGATTAGGATAGCCAACATTCTGCACAATTCCCAAACTCTCCATTTCCCAAACATCTTTTAACCCTTGCAGGGAAGGATGAAATCCGTAATCATTATGGACATTAATAATGGTATCTTCAGGGATAATAATATTTCCTCTAATTGCTTGTAAGTTATCATATTGTTCTGCGTGGTAAATGGTTGCCAAGCCATCATTGCCTCCTTGTAATTGAACCAGCACCAAAATTTTATCATTGTCTTCTCCAAATAAAGAGGAATTTGGTTTTGCCGCTGCAAATAATGGAAAGCCACTTAAAGTAAGCGGGATGGATGCCAATGCCGAAGATTTGATAAAATCTCTTCTGTTAAATTTTGTCTTTTTCATAATTACATTATTTGAAATTCTGACATTCTCACCATGACAGAAAAGAGATTCTTTAATTTGTTTTCTACTGATTCTTTGAGTGCTTGATTTGAAGGGTCCGATAGGTAATCTGAATATTCTACAGTCCACTCAAAATCAGGTAATCCTGGAATGAGCACATCTTTCAAACTTGTTAGTTGATTAGCAGTAATTGGATAATTAAACATCATTTCTGCCAATTTATTGACGAGAATGTTCGGGTCACTTGCTTCAGTTAAATTGTTCACAATATCTAAGACCGGAATGAGAGTGGTTATATTATAATTAACATCGTTAAAGCTGAATGTTCCTCCTTCCACTATTAATCTGCAAAACTCATGACGCTTTGGAAGTAAAAGATTATTTATCCATAATTTATCAAATTGGGGTTCTTGATAATAGGCTTTCCAGCCAGCGACATCAGGGTGAAAATATAGTGCTTGCTCCAAGTCGGCACTCATGATATACTGATGATAAGAATGGTTATATTCATCTTCAACTTCTCCTTGGGGCGGGTTAATTCCTAAACCTCTTGTAGCAGACATTATCAAATCAATGGGGCTTTTCATCATGCAAGCTGTTGCTTCAAAAAAGTGTTCTGATTTTAAAAGAACTTGCAAAGCGGGAGCAATTTCGTAATCATTGTCTCTTAATATAACTGCTAATGGTTCAATGATATTAATCTCAATATCTTCGGTAATCTCATAATGTACGAACCATCGGTATAATTTTCTTATGATGAAAAGAGAGCATTCATCTTGCTGAAAAATTACATCTATCAAATCCCGAAATTCTTGCTCACCGTTTTCTGAAATAATCACATCGTTAAAGCGGTATGACAACTGCTTATCACCTTGAGTATGCCGATTTGCTAAAAACTGGGCGGTTAATGTATCAGGATTACTAATCTGCGGAACTCGCCAACCAGTGAGTACTTTTGCCATCTCTATGACATCATCTTCGGTAAAATTCGTATAATCACCTGGAGCAGCTAATTCACCCTTTCCAATCGTGAACAATTCCAAGAGTTCACGAGAATAATTTTCATTTGGGGCATCATCGGTATTTTCAGACCCACTTAAATAAAATAGCATACTTGTATCAATGGTAATTTCCTTTGTCAGTTCTCTATAATTACCAAGAGAAAAACTCCTAAGAAGAGTATAATAAAAATACTCCCTGTGCGCAATAGTAGAATCTGCTACAACAAAATGGTTGTGCCAGAACAATGTTAATTTCTCCCTGATTGAAATATCGGAATAATGCATTTGCAATATGGTCCAGGAATAAAGTGACTTACTCCTTGAACGAAGAACTCTGTTACGAAGCATTGGAGGATTGATATTGGGGAAAGGGTCGGCATTTATCCAAGTCTCACCATAGACTGCACCTGGGTCATCTAATTGATTGTTTCCGGTACCATCAGGGATGGATTTCAAAGGCGGGTCAGGTATAGGTAATGGAGTAAATAGTTCATCAATCGTTCCGTCTAATCCCAAATTGATTGCTGAATTAACCATTGAGGTAGATGGTCCGAAGGTGGTTCGTCTCAATAAATGTCTGGCTTGAATTGAAGTCCAGTTTCCTGAGTATTCATCTAAGTATGGCATAATTTAAATTTCTATTTTTTTTGTTGGCTGTAACATCTCCATATCTTGACCTCCACAGCAGAGTTACTGTTATTTCTCCTTTATCAACACCCTCCTTATACCTGAAAATTTAAACTCGATTCATCTCATGGGTGTATTCAATTACTAAGATAACACATTGAAATTAATTCGCTAAATTCATAACATCGACTGAAATACAAACTAATAGACGAGCACTTAGCTTATTTTACAAACTTGTTCATTTGAATAATCGGATTGTAGCAGTGGGAAAGATTCTCGTTTACAACTAGTGATCTTGCATTTGTTTGTAATATATGTGCTTTCGTTTGATAAAATAATAACAAATAGATGTGCTATCCTTTACTTAAACAACGCCTGCGACATGTATCGTTCCTATTCCATTTATGGGATAGGAATGAGTATCATGGTCGCTTGTTATGCAGAGTATTTTACTTAAGCTGTTTGTTTAATTCTCTTCTGAGTATTCATTAATGCTGCATTTTTATATTTCTTATTTATTGGATCTTTAAGTTTATATGGTCTATTGAAAGCTTCTTGACTTAACTTAAAAT
>CAZMKA010000176.1:4296-7471 GCA_964566605.1 uncultured Saprospiraceae bacterium
GTATTGGATCGAATTCTGGTATTTGATATTGCTCCTCATCATATTTCTCTATCAGTAAAGTCAATAATTCAATTTCGTCTTCATTTGAGTTTTTGTTCTTGAATACTAATTTTTCCAATGCCTTACAATAAGTATTGTATTGAGCACGAGATTTGATGATTTTATACTTTAGATTTGAAGTCATAACTTAGTATTTATCGATTGTATATTGTTTGTTTGAATCGCAGAGTTTAGTATATTCTGCATGAGTTCCTATCCAATTTATGTATAGATGAAAATTCTTTCTTCCGACTTTGTATGAGCAAATCATTCTATACTTATTACCTCCTATATCAAAGATTAGTCTATTTGTTCCTCCAATTTGATCCGTTGAGCCAAATGTATCCTTGACATCATTTAGATTTGACCAATTAGCAAACTTAACTCTTCCCAGCCATATATTAAAGCCATTCTTAGATTGGGCATTATCTTCAATGTAATCTATGATAGTTTGCATTTTAATTAAGCGTACTTTCTTAACATCAAATATACGAATATAGTTTCACATGAAGAAACTTGTTTTAAATTCTGCATAACGTCTCTATATCTTCACCTCCACAGCAGAGTTACTGTTATTTCCCCTTTTTCAACACCCTCCTTATACATGAAAATTTAAACTCGATTCATCTCATGGGTGTATTCAATAACTAAGATAACGGATTGAAATCAATTTGCGAAATCCTTATCATTTTCTAAAATACAAACTAAAAGACGAGCTCTTAGCTTATTTCACAAACTTGTACATTTGAATACTGGGATTGCAGCAGTGGGAAAGATTCTCTGTTTACAACTCGTGACCTTCTATCTGTTAGTTACAGATGGGCTTTAATTTGACAAAAACAACAACGAATAGATATGCTGTCCTACACTTAAACAAAGGTGAGTGGATGCCTTAGTACGACCGTTAGGGAAGTATGACATCATTCATATTGTTACCCCTTGTGGTGAATTTAATGTATCTCTAGACAACTTAGATCATTACTATCATCTCCATTTATAAATTCTTCAATTTGATCTTGCAAATGATTTAGTCGTTCGGCAATAAAGTTTGATGTATTATTCCCGAATCTAAGCCATATTATTTTGGGAGGATGACCTTTTAGACTTGAAATATCACTAAAATCAGCATCAAATGTAACAATTATAAAGTCATTTGATTTGGCATAATTCCATATTTCAATATCTGGGGTAGATTCTAATCTCAACCTCTTAACTTGTTCAGAATTAGGAAAACTTTGATTAATCTTCTTTAAAACTCTGTATGAAATATTTTGGTCTAATAAGAGCTTCAAGATGCAACTTTGATTTTATGCTCTCTATTTGCAGCATATGACAAACATGCCAAAATTTGATCTTTCGTAAGCTCAGGAAAATCATCTTGAATTTCAGTAATATTTAGACCATTTGCCAACATTTTTAGAATGTCATAAACAGAAATCCTTGTCCCTGTAATACAGGGTTTACCAAATCTAATGTTTGGGTCTATTGAAATATGCTTTGAGTATTCTATCATATTTTACGTGTTACATCAAATTTAACGATTTTTTTATTTTTTTAGTTCATAAGGGGCAACATCTCCATATCTTCACCTCCACCGCAGAGTTCCTATTATTTCTCATTTATCAACACCCTCCTTATACCTGAAAATTTAAACTCGATTCATCTCATGAGTGTATTCAATAACTAAGATAACACATTGAAATTAATTCGCGAAATCCTTATCATCTTCTGAAATACAAACTAATAGACGAGCTCTTAGCTTATTTTACAAACTTGTTCATTTGAATAATGGGAATACAACGATGGGAAAGATTCTCTGTTTACAACTCGTGAACTTGCATCTGTTTGCAATAGAAGGGCTTTTATTTGACAACAACAAATAGACTTGCTATCCTACACTTAAACAACGATCCCTGTATGCGGTGGCCGCGTGGCGGCTGAGGTCATACAGACTGTAATGAGCTTTTTATTCATTGGATTTATCTCAGTTATTTTTCTTTTTATCCATATTTTTTATAAGGCTTGCTTTACCATATTTCTTTAAACATTGATCCGAGAGTTCAAGAACTATACTGTCCATTTTTGCTCGATATTTATTCTTAGAAAGTCGTGGATCTTCCTGAAATTCATCAAGCCCATATTTTAAAATAGATGAAGTTTCCTTTTGGCACTTCTCATATTCTATCAAGAATTGTTCTTCTGAGTAATTGAAATTATCTAATCCAATACAATTGCAAATGGCTTCTTTTAAATCAGATTCAAACTCATAATAAGGCTTGTCATATTTCGAACAACTTGTTGAAATCAAAATTATTGTTACTGTAAATGCACTTGTTATAAATTTCATTTAAAATTCTAATTGCTTACAACTTCACAATATATTCACCTCACATACTAGCTCTATCCCAAACTGTTTGAAAACTTCAGCCTGCACCCGCTGAGAATGTTCATAGATTTCCGCACCTGTCGCGTTTCCATAATTCACTATGATCAACGCTTGCTTCGAATAACTCCCCGTTTCCCCATACTTCTTACCTTTGAACCCACATTGCTCTATTAACCACCCTGCAGGAATTTTAACTTGTTGTTCAGGCATTTCATAAAACGGGACTTTCTCATAAGATTCCTCTATCTTCTCTAGTACACTTCTATCAACAACGGGATTCTTAAAGAACGATCCACTATTTCCTAACTTAGCTGGATCAGGTAACTTAGACTGCCTTATTTCTATGACTGCATCACTCACGTGCTTGGCATTTGGAGCCCCGACTCCCTTATCCTCCAACACTTTTTTTATTGCCCCATAAGAAGTATTAACTTTATCGAATGTTTTGGACAATTTCAAAGTCACGTGCGTTATAAAATACCTTCCTTTATTTTCTTCTTGCTTGAAAAATGACGATCGATAACCGAATAAACAGTCTTCGTAATTGAAGGTTACCAGTTCTTTTTCTATTAAGTCATATGCTGTTAATTGATAAAAAACATCCTTCAATTCAACACCATAAGCACCGATATTCTGAATAGGTGATGCACCTACAGTTCCTGGAATAAGAGATAAATTTTCAATCCCCGAAAGCTTATTTTCTAAAGTCCATAAAACCGCTTCGTGCCAATTCTCACCGCCACCTATTTG
>CAZMKA010000177.1:0-2414 GCA_964566605.1 uncultured Saprospiraceae bacterium
GGACAGAAATACAATGAAGTATTTCTTCTTGAGAGGGTGAATCTTTTTTGTCTGCTTGTGAATTCTTGCTTTCTTCGCTCATATCTACAAATAATGGGGCAAAAGTAACATTATCATATAGAAACTCATTTAAATTTTAGTGAGATTGAAATTAAATTAAAGCGTGGTTGATAATTGTGTGCAATTTTTAAATTGCTGTTTTTTATTTATACTTATCAATCAAGTTATGCACTCTATCATCTGCTTCAATCTCGTTCAACCAATATCTTGCAGAAATTCCATGTTTGTTAACCTTATCTAAGTCAGCATTCCTTTTTAGTAATTCTTCTATTATTTCAAATCGAAGTTGATTTTCTACCTTTTGCTCTTCTCTCTAAGTTAGACGGTATTCACGAACAGCAATAAAAATAGGGTTATTTCCATTTTTAACTGTACAAAGATTAATATTCGTATTCGTATTACTTATCAGTAAAAGAGATATTTTTGACAGCTTATGATATGATAATGAAATATGCAATACACTGTATCCTTCGCTATTTTTCCAATTCACATCAGCTTTATTTTCAATCAAATACTTAACCAATTCTAGCTGTTGGTTAGTACCTTGATATTCAGACAAACAATTTACTGCCTCGAATAAAATCGAATTAGAATTAACAAAACAAGAGTTAATATTTATTTCATGAGCTGCAATTATATTTTGAACTTTAGATTTGCTGCAATGTAATAATGCATTTGAAAGTTCGAGCTTAATCTCTTCTTCTGCATATTTATTTTTTGAGTTACTAGCAAAGAATAGATTTTTAAATAGATTCATTATTTGGTTGTTTTGAGGTTTTCCAAAAGGTGTGCTTTATTGTCTTTTATTCTTTTAAGAAAGTTGGTAAATGATTAACACACTTAATGCAACACTGCATATTGTCGCTGCTATTTTATAAATTCTACTTTTATTTATCGTCAGAAAATAAGTAATAGAGCCAAGAAGTCCACCTAAGCCTCCAAATATTCCTGCATAAATCATTCTCATTAATCCTTCATCTCCAAGTAATTCACCTGCATTCATTAAAATCAAAACAGGTAACAATGTCATTAGCATTAACCATATCTGATTCTCGTCTAGTTTTTTCTTTTTTGTCATTCTAATTTATGGCAAATTATTTAAGATTATTGGGATTGTTACCAGCTGGTTTAAAGTAAGTATTTAAGACTATGTAACATAATAAATTTCTTATTTTAAATTTAGATAAATTACTTTACTCTTTGGGCTTAAAGCCCAAAACAAATAAATAAAAATCAACACTTATAATACAGATTGAACTCAATAACTAAATGATTCCTTTTTCAAAAATATTTTTATATCATTGAATATTGAAAAAGCAAACAACATTAATAAAGCTGAGAAGAAGCATTGCATTTAGCCTTGGATTCCTTGTAATTCCGGCTGTAGCTATGCTATTTACCAGTGAAGTAAAATGGGGAACAATGGACTTCATTATTGGCTTCACCTTACTGTTTTTGATTAGCTTTTTCGTTCAATGGTTATATGCAAAACTGCCTTCTAAATATAGGTTTTATGCCATTGCTGTAGCCATTATTTTATTCATATTATTATGGATGGAGATAGCCGTAGGGCTTTTTGACACACCGATTGCTGGAAATTAAAACAAGAATCTTATGTGGGTATATGAGTTAAAGGAAAAAAATGGATTGATCACCAAAGGTGAGCGCGATACTAAACCTGAAGACAAGATTGCAGTAAAGGTTTTGGCATCGGGAATTAATCGTCGGGATGTATGGATACAGCAGGGTTTATACCCGCGAATTAGTTATCCGGTGGTAATGGGTAGTGATGCATGTGTGGAATATGATGGGCATAGATATTTACTTAATCCCAATATTGAGTGGGGTAATAATCCCAAGGCTCCTCAGGCTTCTTATAATATTTTGGGCTTGGAAAATGATGGGTGTTTTGCTGAATATACATGGACAAATAAAGATCGATTGTGTAAAGTGCCGGATCACATGAGTATCGAGGAAGCTTCTGTGCTTGGTCTTGCAGGGCTTACGGCATATAGATCGCTGGTTTCGAATTGTCAGGTAGAAAAGCAGGATCGTGTTTTTATCAATGGAATAGGTGGGGCTGTTGCCCAAATGGCTATGCAATTCGCTCTTGCAATAGGATGTGAGGTTCATGTCAGTTCATCCAGTGAAGAGAAAATAGAGCGTGCGGTAGAATTGGGAGCAGCGGGTGGTGTGAATTATAGAAGCGAGTCGTGGGGAAAGACATATAAAAAAGAAGTTGGCGGATTCGATGTCATCATTGATAGTGCGGGCGGTAAAGGCTTTAGTCAACTTATTAATCTGTCAAATATTGGCGCGAGAATAGGGATTTATGGAGGGACACGAGGAACGAT
>CAZMKA010000177.1:2424-4223 GCA_964566605.1 uncultured Saprospiraceae bacterium
CTATAGAGAAGATTTCACCCCAACATTTATTCTTTAAACAGATACATATTTTTGGAAGTACAATGGGGAATGATGAAGAATTTTTGTTAATGTTGGAAATGGTAAACAAGCATAAAATCACTCCTATTATTGATAAGACGTTTTCGATTCATGAGATCAATAAAGGGTTTGAATATGCTGTGGATAAAGGACGTTTTGGGAAAGTGTGCTTTTTGCATGATTAGTTGAATGCGTATTTTTTTTGGGTTGAACCCAAAATAAAGGCAGAAATGAAGATTTGTGATACTTACGAGATAAAGATTCTTCCAAGGGGTTTCAACCCCTTGTCTTCAAAACAAAATTACATTGATAAAACAAGGCACTAAAGTACATTGGAGAGACCTTGCTTAATAGTACAATACTATCTTAAGGCGCTCAAATACGTGATAAGTTGAAATTAATAGGTAAGGTTATAAAGCGCATTAAGCCGCTTTAACTTTCTTTGTGTATTTCCAATTAAAATAGTGAGCTAAAGCGACACATATTCCACCTATTGCAGAAAGGAAATGAAGGTGAAAAAGCAATGAAAAACAAATGGATAAAAAGCCTATTACAAATAAAACAATTGGTAATTTCGACATACGATTTTGGCGTAAGCCAATAAATATAGAACTACCTGCAAATAAAATAGTAGCTAGCAAGAAACTAACTTCCATTGCTCCATGACCAATTACATTAAGAAGACCTAATCCTCCAAAGCTAATGATAACGGGAATCGCAATGCAATGAATCGCGCATATAAAGGCTACAAAACCTCCAGCGACATCCAATCTATTTTGTTGTTTATGCATCATTGCTGCAAATATATACTTTTAATTCCAAATGCAGCATGGTTGCAAGAAGAATTTAATAGCAAAAAAAATGCATGATAAATACGAAATATCTATCATGCATGAATTTCCTGAGACTGTTTAAGGGTTAATCGTACGTATCAGGTTAGCGTGCAAGCTAATTTAGAGACGATTTTTATAGAAAACTAAATTCAGTCTAGAAAGCTGAATTTATAGGGAAACAAATCGTCTATGTTTAATTGAACATTCATTCTTTTCTCAAATATAGTATATTTTGAACAAAACGCAAAACATAAACAATAAATGCATTAATTTAATTTTAAACAGAATTAAATTCTGTTTAAAATTAAATATTCAACATATAATTACTCGCCAATGTCGCCTAGCTCCACTCCTTCACTATAAGCCATTTTGATACCATTTTCATGGAATGTCTTCTTGATTCTTGCGTATATTTCAAATTGTGCTTCCCAGTAATCTTCAGGATCAACATATGGCCACACAGCTACTTCAACATAATGAGAATCGTAATTAATAATCCCAACTTCAGGAGCTGGATTATCAAGCACAAGGGAACTTGCATCAAGCTCTTTCATTATAATGGATTTCACTTTGGCAAAACTTTCGCTATAAGGCATCGTTACGACCAATTCCAATCGAATACTTCCTTTGGTACTCATATTAGTTACAGCGTCTTCGAGCACTTTACCATTTGGAATAACATGGGTTTTGTGACCTGGAGATTCAACGACTGTATTGAAGATTTGTATAGAAAGAACTTTCCCAAATTTATCGGCCATTTCAACATAGTCACCTACTTTATATGGCTTGAAAATAAGAATCAGAATTCCGCTTGCAAAATTAGCTAATGAACCTTGCAGAGCCATACCGACAGCAAAGCCCATAGCTGCTAATAAAGCTACAAAAGACGTGGTATCTACACCTACAATTCCTGCAACGACTAAGATC
>CAZMKA010000177.1:4233-7445 GCA_964566605.1 uncultured Saprospiraceae bacterium
GATCAGCATACCATTTAAAACAATATCCACAAGTGTTGAAATAAAGGAAGTCAGCTCAGGGGATAAATTGGATTTTTCAATAGCTTTTTGAACCAAGGAAATAAGACGTTTGATGACTTTAAAACCTATCCACAAAATTGCTATTGCTGCTAGCAACTTAGGTGTATAATTAATAACACCTTCTATGATATTATCAAGATGTATTTTGATGTCTTCATATTTCATCTGTAATGAGTTTATTTTTTATTGCTCTGAAAAAGGCAAGATGCCTGTAGGTTGTTTCTCTTTTTTCTGTTGCGTAGTTATAATTGGACGAATTTTTAACAATGATAATTTTACTTTTTGGGTCAACATAAATAAACTGATTGTAGACACCCATTGCTAAATATTCACCAGAATCACTTTGGGGTAACCACCACTGATATCCGTAACCATAAATATGGGAAGATAAATCGGGTAAATCACCTGCCTGTAAATGTTTTTCTACCGAATGAACACTATCGTGAACCCATTGCTTTGGAATCACTTGATTATTATTCACCAAACCATTGTTAGCATACATTAATCCAAATCTTGCATAATCTCTCAAACTACAATTCAATCCTCCGAATGCTGCTTCCATACCCTTTCTATCTTTCAACCAACGTGCAGAAGATTCCGCACCCATTGGCTTCCATATATAGTGTTCAAGAAAAGCCGACAAAGTCATTCCACTTGATTCACGTATTAACATACCTAGCACTTGGGTATCCATGCTTATATAATCATGATATGTGCCTGGCTCGCGTACTTTCTTTAAGGTCTTTACAAATTTATCAAAAGAACTCCCTAATGCAAACACTCTTCCCAGTCGATTTATATCGGATTTAAAGTTATGATAATCCTCATTAAATGCAATTCCGGAAGACATCTGAAGCACATTTTTGATACTTGTACCCGCATATCCGGACTTCCTCAATGAAGGAACATACTTTTCAATAGGATCGTGAATGTCATTTAAGAATCCTTCTCTAAATGCAACTCCGACCATTGCTGATATCATGGATTTACATACAGACCAACTAATATGTTTTCCATTCTTAGTCAACGGATGAAAATATTCTTCGAACCGAATGGAATCGTTTTTCACGATAATCAAACCTGAGCTTTGGGATTTTTCTAAAAACTTACCTACATGAAAGCTTTTATCTTTATAAATAAATTCATCCGGCAACTTGAAACTTAGATCCTCTTTTAAAGGAGAGGGATTTGATGCTGGTTGAATCTCATTACTAGGAAACAACTTTTCCATATTACAAAAGTTATATGCAATATTTTCAGGCTTAAACAAAGATAGAACAGTTAGCAATCGCTTATATGGAGCACTATTTATGATGACAATTACAATAACAGTCAAAACAGCAAGAACTATTAATATTGTTTTTATCATTTATTGAAGTCTCCTTTTATTGGACGCATACACCAAAAGTATATAAAATAACTATTCCAGTATGTATGCTAATTAATCTACATAAAAAAAGAGGCTATCTAATGAAAGACAACCTCTGTTTTTTTCTTGTTTTAATTCTTTAAAAAGCGTAACCTAGAGAAATTCCTGTTCGCAAATCAATAAGTCCAAAAGGAAATCTAGTAGTATTAAACTCTCTAATTTCTGTATTTTCCACCGCATCAGTAAAAAGAGATTTCACTTCATTAAAATCATCTTCACTTAAAGCTTCCCAAAGAAACTCAACATCATTATATGTTGTTTCATCAATTTCCACTAATAAGTCTGCTTGTAAATTTTCAAAATCCTCATCATTTTGTGGAGCAATATTAAGATTAGCAAAATATCTACTATACCCTAACCCACCAATGTACCAATCGATAACAAAAGCGTCAGAAATAATAAACTGGGCGCCCATACCTATACCTGCGCCTACATTCCATAACACTCCTCTACCTTTAACACCATAATTCGTACCAAAATTCGATTCTACATTAAGATTACGTTGTCTGTATTTTCCGTAAGCTCCTAAATAAAAGCCACGAGGTGAACCTTTTTTAGAAAGATAGTACCTATACTCAGGTACAATTGCGAACCCACCTAAAGTCGCACTAAATGGCTCATCTACAATTACGTCAAGAAATGATCCTATTCGTCCATCATTAAACCTATCGTTATCGTATTTCTGATTAAAATCAGCAAGTAAAGCTACTTGAATTGAGTGTTTTTCTGCAAAAGCACGCTCATACTTTATATTAAGGTTACTGCTAAATGCACTACCTAATCCAACTTTAATAACATTCTGTTGAGCAAATGCTAGAATGCCTGTTAATAATAACACGAATGAAACTGAAAGCTTTTTCATAATCATAATAATTTGTTTTAGTTAATAAATGGTTTTTTAAGTAGCTTACAGATAAGCTATATATTCAATTCTTCATGTTTATAAATGCAGAATGAGTCAACCTATCTTAAGAACGATAAAGATATAAATAAGTATTATGTTTTGTTGTTAAATTTTTATGATGATGTCCAATTATAGATTAGACATAAATAAAAAAAACCCGCTAAAATAGAATTTAGCGAGTCTTCTTACCTAATCAAATTTAGTTTACTACCTAAAAAATAGTATATTTTTAAGACATTCAGAATTATCGATCAGAATTACCTTATTGTTACTTTCTGAGTGTATAACTCATCATTCATTGAAAGCTTAACAGTGTAAAAGCCGTTTGGCAATTCTGATAAATTTAAAACTTTACCAAATGAAGTATTTCCTTCATACGTTGCAGTATATACGTCTTCATTTCTATTATTAGAAACTACAACAGATACGTCACTAGCATTTTTCATTATAGCATTAATATGTACTTTCTCCCCTATTTGCTGAATAGTTGGTTTGAAAATTACAGTTGTGTTTTCAACGTCATATTCTACACCATCTTTAGTAATGATGAATGGCGCAACTTTCTCTCTTAATTCATCCTTTACAGATAAAGTATAGTTTCCAGTAGGTAAAGCTTTTACATCAAAAGCTTTTGATGTATACCTTTCATTATTATAACTTGAATTGTATACTTCTTCTCCTTGTGCATTAACTATTGTAATTTCAACTTCATTTTTAAATTCAGTCATCGATACAATGAAAACTTTTTCTTCATCATCACCGTAAGAGTCTAAACTTACAGCTGAAGCATTAACGCATGCCGATAATGCTGTGAACAGC
>CAZMKA010000178.1:0-7404 GCA_964566605.1 uncultured Saprospiraceae bacterium
TTAAATATTGGAAACGTTCGTTCATCATTAAATATTGGAAACGTTCATTCATCATTAAATATTGGAAACGTTCGTTCATCGTTAAATATTGGAATCGTTCGTTCATCATCCGAAGGGAGAGATTGTCTTATGGTTTAGGAATGTTCATTTCTTAAATAGCTTTATATTTAGACATCAAAACTTTAATTTCACACACAGTCTGTAACTATTATTTTATAACGTATAAATACTCAACTACATAAACTGGCAAAGTAAAGTTGCATTTCAGATAACTTAAACAGAAAAACATGCATTCGAAAAGTTTAAAAGCAAAGTATAAAAACACTAAAATAAAACGAGGATATTATAATGCCTCTATACTTTTTCTACAGAATTTCAACTTTGGAAAACGCACATGTCCGAATTGCTTAGAAGATAAAAGTTGTTTTATAATTCCTCCGCATGGAGAATTTGAAAATCTATGTACGGATTGCCTTAGGGTTGTCAATATAGAATTTTCGCATGATACTGAAAAAGGAATTGTTTCAAAAAATGGATTATTACCTAATACACCTGACGAGTATAATATCTACAAACACGTAAAACTCGAATACATTAAGAAATTGTTAGACACACCCGAATTCAGAACAATTCAAGGCGGTCAATGGAAATTACATTGTGATGATTTTATGGAATTTCAAGGAGTTTGGGAACCTTCCGATTTTACGGAACATTCAAAAACCAATGGAAAAGATCTATTTATGAAAATGACAGAAGAGTCTTCAAATTTCCTTTGGGATGAAGTAGAATTGAAAGATAACGAAACAGAAGACACATGGGCCAATGTAGAGTATTATGCATTCAAATGTCTTCATTGTAAAAAATACAAAGGATTCTGGGAATATTAAACACAAATTATCCAGGTTCAACCAAAAACTATACACGTTCTGTAATTTTGTATAAGCGGAAGACCAAATCCCTGTCTTATCTTTGTGTATTCCTATTACAAAACTTTTATAGTATAATGAATATGCAACAATTTGGTAAACAAGGGTGGACGCCTGATAGACTCAGTAATTTAAACGGTAAGACATATGTAATTACCGGAACCACAAGTGGAACAGGATATGAAGCTGCACGTATTCTTCTTTCAAAAGGTGCAAAAGTAGTGATGTTAAATCGTAACCCAAAGAAAGCTGAAGATACAATTAACGCTCTCAAACAAGAGCTTGGTAATTCTATTGATCTAGTGAATATTCAGATGGATCTTTCTCAACAAGCATCGGTAAAAAAAGCAGCTGCTGAAGTACTTAAAAAAGTGACACAAATCGATGCATTGCTTTGTAATGCTGCCATTGCCCAAGTACCAAAAAGAAAACTTACGGTTGATAACTTTGAAAGTCAACTTGGAGTGAACTATTACGGTCATTTTACGCTTCAAGGAATGCTCTTCCCTCTTATAGAAAAATCGAAAGGTCGAATTGTTACGGTTGGTAGTATGGGTTACGATATGGGGCTTAAAACTATTAAGTTTGATGATATGAATTGGGAAAATGGTTATACGCCGAATAATGCATATAGCCAAAGTAAATTAGCGCAGATCATGTCCATATATGAATTACAAGATAGACTAGCTAAAGCTAATAAAACGGATGTAAAAGCATATGCCTGCCATCCCGGCTCATCAAGAACTGCTCTTATAGCAACAAGTGGTAGTTTTATGATGCGTATGATCTTCGGTCTCATGAAATTATCACCTTTGACGCAACCTGCTGAAAAAGGCGCATATCCTCAATTGATGTGTGCAACTGAAGAAAACTTAGACCAAAAAAGGTTTTATGGACCAACTGGAAGAAATAACTGGGTAGGCCCAGTTGGCGAACATAAAATAGAAGCCCATGCACAAGATAAAGCTGTAATGGAAAAACTTTGGAACGTTTCCGAAGAGGCTACAGGTTTCAAATGGAATTTTTAAATTTAAAGCTTTAATTTTAGACATGGATATTTTAAAAGCATCAACAGATTGGGCGAAAGCCGAAGTTTTCTCGACACAATTCTTTATAATTTTTGGCGTTTTGTTTGTCTTAGCAGGTATTGGTTTTTGGCAATTGGGAAAAACAGATATTGCTAGAGCATATATCATTCCTTTACTCGTTGCAGGTGCCTTGCTCATGACCATCGGCCTTGGTTTATTCTTTACGAATAAAGCTCGAATCACACAATTTCAAACGTCCTATTCTAGTGATGCTTCAGCATTTTTAGAAACTGAAAGAGGGCGTGTTGAAGCTACTTTAAAAGAATATAAAAATGTAGTTTTTAAAGCGATTCCAGTAATTATAGCCATTTGTTCTCTAATTATAATCTTAGTAGACAAGCCGATATGGCGAGCTAGTATGATTACCACGATTGCTATGTTAGTTGTTATTTTGTTGATCGATGGAACAGCTCATGATAGAATTCATGCGTATGGCGAACAACTAGAATTAGCGAAAGAACACTTCATAAAATAAATAGTAATTATGCAACATTTCAAAACGCTATCTGCATATTTTGAATACATTCAATTACCACGCCCTGAACATCCCATGTTGAGTGTGCTCTCCGCTACTGACGACAACTTTCTTCCTTGCCCAAAGGAAAATTCACCACCTATAACAACGGATTGTTACTCGATAAGTCTGAAAAAAATCGTCAATGGTAATTTGAATTATGGACGTACAAAATACGATTTCACGAATGGCGCGTTAATCTTTATAGCACCAAGACAAGTTTTACAATGGGATAGTAGTGTTGTTTTCGAACAAAAAGGTTTTTCGATAAATTTCCATGAAGACTTTCTAAATGGGACAGAACTCGCTCATCAAATTAAGAAATATAACTTTTTTAACTACTCAGTAAATGAAGCCCTTCATCTTTCTCCAAGAGAAGAACAGCAGATTGAAAATATCGTAGAAAATATCGAAATAGAATACAATAATAACCAAGATGCATTTAGTAAAGACATTATCATTTCACAACTAAGCACCCTTCTAAAATATGCAAATCGATTTTATGAAAGACAATTTCTAAATCGCAAGGAATTTTCGAATAGTTTACTAGAACAATTCAACAAACAATTATCACAAAATTTCGAAGCAGGAGAATTCTACTTAAAAGGCATTCCAAGTATTGAAAATCTTGCTGCTAAGTTATTCGTTTCGCAACGTTATCTAAGCGATACATTGAAAAAAGAAACAGGTAAAACAACTACTGAGCATTTGCATTTATTTTTGATTAATGAAGCCAAAAATGTGCTTTTGAATCCCATAAAACGATTTCCGAAGTAGCGTACGATTTAGGTTTTGAATACCCACAGTACTTTTCGAGACTGTTTAAAAAGAAAGAAGGCATAAGCCCTTCTGAATATATTGAGAAATATAGATTGAACTAATGGAAAGTTTTGTTGAAGTTAAATTCGATAATCATTATTTTTAAAAGAGTATTTTTGGGTTTAAACCCAAAAAACCACGACACATATTATGTTATACAAATCATAAATCTATATAGCATGCAAAAATATATCGATGCCGATTTCGAAGCAGGTAAAAATTTCTACATTAACTTCCATCAAAAAGGAAAAATTGTCATGCTGAATTTACTAAAATTCCGACAAATAGCTGATTACAATGGCTTCGAAGATATAAAACCAACACACGAAATCAGTGGAAAAGAAGCGTACGAGCTATACATGAAATTGACCTTACCCGAATTGAAAAAAGCTGGGAGCAAATTAATTTATTATGGAAAATGTCAAGATTTCTTAATAGGACCAACAGATGTACAATGGGATGCAATGCTCATCGTAGAACACGAATCAGCTGAGAAATTTATAGCCTTTGCACAGAACGAAGAATATCTAAAAACAATAGGTCATAGAAATGCAGCTTTAGAAGATGCCCGACTATTACCCTCTACTGAAATTAATTTATGATTTCTTTGGGCTTAAAGCCCAAAACTTTTACATCTTAACAAAACGCTTCGTTGCAGCAAATTGCTCATTCGCTAATCTCAACACATAATTACCGGAAACAAGATGACTTACATTCATATTTATACGATGTTCTCCTTGTGAAAATGTCCGAGAAAGCTCATGATGGACTAACGATCCAAGGCTATTATATACCGTAATCGAATATAATCCTTGTGGAACATTACATGCCACATTTAGATAATCTGCCGTAGGATTAGGGTAAACGTTCATTGTAATATCGAAGTCCGTATCCTCTGTCGAAACAGGGCCCAAGCAATCATTCAATATCGGTAGATACTGAAATTCACCGTTCATAACTGTTGAAATTTTGGACTCATCCATATCAAACCAATCTCTAAGAACAGTGGCATAAACGCTTCGGAAATCATATTGCATTTCAACACCAGCATTACTGTCTACGTCACTATTTATTTCTGGGTTTTGACCCAAAGTCGTTCCTTTTACGCATCCTCCAAAAAGGAATAAAGGCGCTGCCGTTCCATGATCTGTGCCTATTCCAGCATTCGACCGTATTCTTCTTCCAAATTCACTATAAGTCATTCCCAACACATCTTCCGACTTGTCCATCAAGTTAATATCGTCTTGAAAAGCAGCAACTGCATCACTCAATGAGCTTAACAATTCCGCATGCGTACCTGTGTCTGTATCGCTTTCTACCACTTGATTCGCGTGGGTATCAAAACCTCTGTGATCGATGACATAAACTTTGGTTTGGGAGCCACCATTAATCATACGGGCAACCAACTTCAGCTTGTTCGCTAAGTCATTCGATTCATCGTATTTCGTTGATAAATTCGTACCTGAATCATAAACAGCCGATAAACGCTCGCTATATAAATTCAATTGTTGAATGCTTTCTGTAATGAATTTCAACTCATCTCCATAACAAGGAAGATCAACTAAACCCGCCATATTATCAGGGACTGAAGAAACAGCACTTTCGTTCGGCATCGACAAACTAAAATTCGAAACAGCACCTTGACAGGTCTCCGATATTCCGTATTCAATCGTGAGCGCTAATGGGTCAGGAAATTCTGAACTAGGGTAATTATCCGGATAAGTGGGATGAAGCTCATCGAGATATCTTCCTATCCACCCATCAGACCAAAATTCATCGGCAGCACTCGCTGTATTCCATATATCTACAGAACGGAAGTGTGATCTATTCTGATTTGGGTAAGCAACACCTTGGACAATCTGTAATTGACTGTCGTTGTATAAGTCAGCAAAACCTTGCATTCCAGGGTGGAAAGCGTTATCTCCATCAATCTGAATCAACTGATTTTCAGGAAGTATAATGTTAGGACGTACATCCTGTAATTCGTCGTAATAGTTCATAGGAATCAAGGTATTCAATCCATCGTTTCCACCATTCAAAAATATTAGTACTAATATCTTTTCATTGTCGGGATTAATGAAGTCGAACATTTTCGATCCTTTCACACTTGACACACCTAGTCCACCAAGCATCAAAGGCATAGAAACTAGGGAACTTCTTTTTAAAAAATCTCTTCTTTTCATTTTTGTCTTATTACTTGGTCATTAATTTAGTTGGTACTCAGGTAAGTAGCACATGTTCACGAATAATGTAACTAGCTTAACTTCAATTACATTTTTAAGATCCTCGTTAGTAGGATCGGCTTGATAGTTGGCATATGCTTCAATCCAATCCGACTCAGCTAAGCCTTGTAAAACTAGATCTTTCAAAAATTCATGTTGACCATCAGTTAATTCATAAGTCAGTACGACTTCAGCCACATCGGTAATTAAGGCATTTATATCAAGTGGATTGTTTGTCCATTGCACGATTTGGAACGGATCAATTCTTCGTTGTTGATCACCAATTTCAAGCCCAGTTATCCATAACACATCGACCACAGCTTTCCTGATGGGTAATGTTGAGGAGTTCAACCATATTCTATAATAAGCAGGTGCTTGATAATAAGGTTTCCATCCAGCAACAGAAGGGGCATTGTATAAATTCATTTGCATTAATGCAGCTGCATAACTCGTCAAATAATTCAATTGATACTTCGTAGCTAAGTTATTCGTACTCATGTCATATTCAAACAAAGACATGGTATGCAGATAATAATCGAGTGGATTTCGAATCATCGCACCGATATTACACGACTCGAAGAAATGCTCACTGCCGAGTAGTGCTCTTAAAGCGGGTTCGATAACATAATCATTATCACGTATCAGGTCCGCCATAGGAACAATCACATCTTGTTCTACTGCATCGCTTATATCATAAAACACAAACCATCTATATAATTTTCGAGCGATAAAAAGAGCGACATTGTCGGACTCAAAAATCACATCAATAAGATTAGCGTACTCATTCTCAGAAGCATTCGTAATTACCGTACTATTAAAATGATAAGATAATTGTTTATCATCTAGATCATGTCTGACATGCAGATATTGAGCATACGGATCAATACCTTGTTGATTGTTATAACCTATATCGCGCCATCCAGTCAATACGCGCGCCATCTCACTTACATCTTGTTCCGTAAAAGTAGAATAATCACCATCACCTATAAGCGCACCTTTCCCCACAGTAAATAACTCAAGTAATTCTCGAGAGAAGTTTTCATTGGGTTGGGTTTTAGTATTTTGATTCCCGTTAAGATATCTTAGCATTGCTACATCGATGGTCATTCTTTTGGTCAGTTCACGAAAGTCGTCGATTGCAAAGTCTCGCATTAAGCGATAATTTTTGTAGAGATACTTGGGGTCATTAAGACCTTGAATAGCAAAATGATTATGCCAAAAAAGTGTCATTTTATCTTGAATCGAAATGCCATGTGAAACCATCTGTTCCCCTATCCAAGACGCCAAGGATTCGGATCTATATTTATTCAATCCGGGTACTTGTTCGTATGTTGCATTTACCCAGGACTCCCCTATTGCAACATGCGGGTCAGCTGTATTGTCGGGATTGAGTGGTAAAGTAGCGGGTTCATTGGTTGTGAAAATAAGATCGAGTGTAGCTTCTAGTCCATCGTTAGCTGATGCGTCAATAAAGCTTTTATTGACGGTGAAACTCGAGCGTTTGATAAGATGGCTTGCTAACTGCTTATTCCATTCTCCTGAGTAAGGTGTTAAGCTCATAAAATAGCATTTACGTTTTTAACACGAACTAAGCATGTGGTGTGTAAGGTGTAAATATGTTGTCATGCATAATTCGGGTATAAGTTATGATATAATTTATAACGAATAAAAGTAAGACTTCTTGTTTTGGGAAAGGTTTAATTTAAGGTGTGTGGTTTTTTTTGAAGGGGTCTTTCTTATTGTTTGAGCATTGTTTAACATTCAAATTTTATATGGCTTCAGGGACTAGCCACAATTTTGTGTTTTTCGATAATTTAAGAAAATTGTTGACTTCA
>CAZMKA010000179.1:0-6161 GCA_964566605.1 uncultured Saprospiraceae bacterium
CCGCAAGAGATATTTCAACTACTTATAACAGTTGGTCTTTCAATCTTTCAGAAGAAGAACAACAAGTATTTACACAAACAGGTAATAGTATTCCGGTTACGAGTAGTGAACTTGTTTTGCCCCGACTGATTCTTGGCTTTGCTTTTCATAATGACAAAGAAAATTATGTTAATAAGTATAGCTACACAATCGAAATGAATCTAAATTTAAATACAGATGGTAGAGCAAGTGGTTTAATAGCTACAGATAATTTTGCTGTAGAACCTGTAATAGGAGGTGAATTTGGTTATGATAATATCGTTTTTATTAGAGCAGGTGTAGGGAATATGCAACGATTAGTCAATGATTTTAATGCCGATACACGTACTTTATCTGTGATTCCTGCATTAGGTCTTGGGTTGAAATTGAATAGATTTAGAATAGATTATGCATTGAATAACATTGGTTCTTCAGCAGGTGCAGGTAATCTTTATTCGCACATCTTTTCACTTAATATCGACTTCCAACCAAGAAAATCAACTTTGTAATTGCGTGATTAAAAGTACTGCTTACTTATTCACTTATATTTATAAATCATTAATCTCGAATTTAAAAATGTTTCGAGATTAATAATAAAACAAAAGTTCCTGTCGTTATCAATTTACCTTGCTCAAGGTAAATTCATTAATTAAGAAGTATATTTTTTGATTCTAATTTTACTTATTAGTTTGGAGTTAAGTCAAATTAGTAATGGATTTTCGATCCAAAGACTTAGGTGATTTTATCACTTATAAGATAAAACTTAATTTTTCCGACATTATAGTATTCAATCTGTAATACCATGGAATAATTGTTACTCGAAGAATTTATTACTAACTTGCTCTAAAGCTTGTTTTTGCTATTACACAGCTATTCAAGTTAACTATCTAAAACCTTCTTGATATGCCTTCTTTCAAATACCTCTTTTTATTAACGATTGCGCTTTTTTTATTTTCTTCATGTAAAGAAAAGCCTATTGAATTTACCAATAATGCTGCATCTTTTGGTAATTATATTCAATCCTATGGACCTGTCTCACTATCAAAACAAGATGAAATTTTTATCAATTTTAAAAATAAATTACCAAAAGATTTCTCTCCTACAGATTTGTCCCAATTTGTAAATATAAAGCCATCTATTAAGGCTAGTTACAAAATAGAAGATGGACGTACGTTCTTTATAACTCCTACATCTCCTTTAGAATCCGATAAAGCATATAAGATTTCATTTGATGTAAAAAGCTTTTTCAATGCTAATGACGTTAAAGAAAAATTTGAATTCCATACCCAAGTAAAACCTCAATTTGCAAATCTAGATTTTGGTGATTATTTCTACGAAAATGGCACGTGGAATCTAGATGTAAAATTGAAATTAAACGATATAGAAACATTGGAAAGCCTTAGATCGAATCTCCAAGTGACTAGGGAATCGCAAACGATTGATTATTCCATTATCATTGATAATCCTTACTCGCCTATAATTCGTGTAAACAATGTAAATCCTGAAAATTCGAATGATGCTATTAAAGTTTCTTTTGATGCCAAGAAAATAGGAGGTATCAAGAAAGAGGTATTTGATTTTGAAATTCCACAGCAAAAAACATTGGAATTACTTGAAACAAAAGAAGATGCTGCTAATAAATCTATTTATTTCATCTTTAATAAGCAGCTTTCTACAAGTCAAGATTTAACAGGATATATCAAAATTAAAGATGTAGATAAATCTCCGAAATACTTAGTAAAAGCTAATTCATTAATTGTCTTTTATAAGCAATCTACGAAGAGTCAGGACGTAACTATTAGTAAAGGAATAAAAGCAATCGATGGTGACAAATTGGAAACTGAAATTGCTTTCCAAATAGGTCAAACTGAAATAAAACCTGCCGTTTTTAATGTAGGATTAGGACACATCATTCCTACACAAGATGAAATAATCTATCCTTTTGAGGCAGTAGGATTAAATAAAGTTAAAATAGAAGTTTTTCAAATTCATTCTGTTAATCTAAGCCAATTCTACCAAAGAAGTAACTTGCAAAGAGGGAGCCAACTGGAATATATCGGTGAAGTCGTTCATAATGAAACTGTCAACTTGAAAGAATTATCAGATTCATTCAATCCTTTTGAAAAAAAACGATACCATTTTAATCTTAAAAATATAGCTAGAAAAGACCCCAATGCTATTTATGAAATAAGAATAGGGTTTGTACCTGAAGATGTTATAATGGAATGTGCTAACTCTTTAGAAGCACCAGATAATAACTTGTCTATTTTCAGAAACAGTTACAGAGGGATTTACGGGAATTACAATGATTTTAGCTGGAATGATCGTGATAATCCTTGTAAAAAAGCATTCTATAACAATGAGAACTATGTCAAAAAACTAATTGTAAATACAAACATTGGAATTATAGTTAAGAAATCAAGTAACGGAGATTTAATCGTTTTTGCGAATGACTTGAATACAACGAATAAGATTGCCGGAGCAGAAGTTGTTGTCTACAATAAAGCTCAGCGAGAATTGATTCGAACTAAAACAGATCAAGAAGGTCGAGCTTTTCTGAAAGATTTTCCATCAGCTTATTTAATAGAAGTCAAAAAAGGAATTCGTTCGAATTGGTTGCGAGTAAGAGATAATGATGGATTAAGTCTCAGTAAATTTAAAGTTGGAGGAATACAGACAGAAAATGGTCTTAATGGTTTTATCTATGCGGAAAGAGATGTATGGCGTCCTGGAGATACAATGTATGTCGACTTTATTGTTCATGATCCTTCTGAAAAATTACCGGATAATCACCCCGTTGAAATCAGTTTGACTAATCCTCAAGGTAAGAAAGTGTATAATGAAAAAAACACTTTTAACGCTGGGCCATTTTACAGTTTTGCGATTCCTACTTCAACTAGTTTTCTTACAGGAAACTATCGCATAGAGGCTAAGTTAGGAACGAATAGTTTTGTGAAATACGTAAAGGTTGAAACCATTAAACCAAATAAATTTTCAATTAAAAACAATAGCAATGACATTGAACAATTAAGTGAAAAAATACGAAATGGTAAAGCAAAAATTGACTTTGATATTCAGTGGCTCTATGGTGCACCTGCCAAAAATAAAAAGCTGAAAATTGAATTGGATTTGAAGAAAAAGCGCTTTAATGCTGATGGATATTCAGACTATGATTTTTCGGACCCAAGAAATAAATTCAGTGTTCCTCCTAGAGAAGTTGTTGCAAATACAGAGACTGATGATACAGGAAAAGCTACTGTTGATATTGGTTTTTCTCAGAAACTAAATCCACCTGGACTTGTAAATATGGTTTTAAGATCAACGGCGTTTGAATCAAGTGGAGATTTTAGTACAGGAATATCTGCCTTTGAATATTCACCATATACCCATTATGTAGGTGTAGAAATTCCTAAAAATCAATACAATTACAATCGAGTAAATAAAGATCAAGAAGCTACTTTTAATTTCATTTCTCTTGATGAAAACCAAAAGCCTACTGCTAATAGAAATCTTTCTGTTGAAATCTATAGAATGAAGCATTACTGGTGGTACAATAGTTATGATGATAATTTTGATTTAGCGAATAGTAGCGTACATGTTTCTGAAAATAGTTTTGATATAAAATCTGGTCGAAATGGTGCAAGTTCTGTAGATGTGAGTTTTCTCACATATGGAAGGTATTATATTCAAGCTTGTGACGAAGAATCAGGTCACTGTACAGGAGGATTTTTGTATGTTGGTTATCCTTGGAATACTGAGGGTATGAATAGACAAGTGTATGAAGATGCTGCTCAATTAAATTTTAAATCCACTAAAGAGAGCTATCCTTCGGGTGAAACCGTCGAACTTAATGTCCCTTCTTACTTCAATGGAAGAGCATTGGTTAGTTTAGAAAATGGATCTACTGTTGTGGAAAGCTTTTGGACGAAAGTCCAAAGAGGAAACAATAAAATTAAATTTACTGCTCAAGCGAACATGTTCCCCACAATCTATGCTCATGTAACTCTTCTCCAGGCTCATGAAGACAAAACAACAGATATGCCTATTCGATGTTATGGTGTAATTCCTATCACTATCGAAGATGATCGCTTGCAGTTAACTCCTGAAATTATAGTGAAAGATGAGTTGAAACCAAAAGAAGAATTTGAGGTAACTATAAAAGAAGAAGATGGAAAAGAAATGTACTATACTTTGGCAGTTGTAGATGAAGGATTACTAAATTTCACAAACTTCAAAACGCCTGACCCTATGAGTTATTTTTATGATAAACCGGCTTTGGGTGTGCGTACAATTGATATGTATAATGATGTAATGTCGTATTATGGAAAAGACATTGATCAACTTTTCTCGATAGGTGGAGATGGATTCTTAGAGGAAGAAGGAAATGAAGATAAGGCGAATCGATTTAAATCTGTTGTAAAGCATATTGGTCCTTTTTATTTAAGGGCTGGGGCCCAAAATAAGCATCAATTAAGCATTCCGAATTATATAGGAAATGTGCGTTTTATGCTTGTTGCTGCTAATGAAAATGATTATGGATTCGATGAGAAAAATGTACCTGTCAAACAAGATTTGATGGTTTTAACTACGCTTCCTCGAACGCTAGCACCAGGTGATAAAGTCGATGTTCCGCTTACGATTTTTACAATGAAAGACAATATAGGGAATATCAATTATACCTTGGAATCTTCAGGTGCTCAAGTTGATTTGCCTGAGACTTCAGGAAGCTTTAATAGCTTGAAAAGCGATGAGAAGTTACTAAACCTTGCAGCTAATGTTGGGAAAGAAGAAGGCGTAATCTCGTTTCGATCAACCGCGAAATCTGCCAATCTTTCTAGCTTTCAAGATATTGAAATCCAAGTTGAAAACCCAAATCCTATTATTCGAAGAACGGAATCATTCTTTCTTGAAGGTGGAAAATCAAAAGCATTTACAATGGAACAACTAGGTGTAAATGATTCAGAATATTCTATTGCTGTGTCGACATTAGCTCCAGTTAATGCCGAAGAATTAATGGACAATCTATTGAGATATCCTTATGGTTGTTTAGAACAAAGAACAGCGGCAGCGTATGCGGCTATTTATCACCAAGCCCTAGGAGAAGGATTAATGGATGAAGCCTATGCAAACCAATTAGTTGTAGATCACATTTCAATATTATACAGATTTAAACAGACCTCTGGTTACAGCTTGTGGCCTGGAAGTAGAAGATATGATGGATGGTTGACAAGTTTTTTAGGTGACTTTTTATTAGATGCTAAAGCCAGAGGTTATGGAGTAAATAAAGAAATCATCAACCAATGGGTAAAAGATCAGAAAAGTATTGCATCCAATTGGAATCCGACTAATGGACGCTATCGAAATTCCAAGGAGGCAAGTATCTTTGCACAAGCATATAGACTTTTCACGCTAGCTAAATCTCAGAATCCTTCTATCGGTGATATGAATAGACTTCGAGAAGATTATGATTTAGATTATAATGCAGGTTTACTTTTGGCAGCAGCCTACGCTGAAGCTGGCAGAATGGACATCGCAGAAAAGATATATGAAACCATCTCTAAAAAGTCTCGACAATCCAATTACTATAGATATTCTTATGGTTCGACTTTAAGAAATTCGGCATTGAGAATTTTACTTTACGATAAATTAAAGAAAGAGAATGAACTCGCTCAAGAAATGAAATATTTATCGGAAGAGTTAGAGAAAACTTCCTATTTGTCTACACATACAGCTTCTTTCGTATTACGAGCAATCTCTTGTGTGAGTTTGAGGTCAGGGTTTTCTAAAAACCTTTCAATAAAATACACAGAGGCTGGCAAAATCACGAATTTCAATAATCAACAAGGTTCTGTTAATCTCGAAGGCGAATTGTATGGAGTCAAAAAGCTTAGCATTGAAAATATCGAAAGCAATGGCGTGTATGTTCAATTGACAAGACGTGCGAAAGAAGATCTTGGTAAAGAATCTGTTTCTTCGAAATCCATTGAGGTCTCTACAGTATATGTTGATGCTGAAAATAAGACAGTCGATGTGAAAGACCTAGAAAAAGGTACAGATTTCATAATGGTTACAACAGTTTCACGTAACACTGTACAAGGTGTAAATCTAAGCAATATCGCGTTGAGACAAGCCATTCCTTCCGG
>CAZMKA010000179.1:6171-7396 GCA_964566605.1 uncultured Saprospiraceae bacterium
GGGAAATAATGAATGACCGCATCACTGATTCACATCAAACCACCTCGCATGATTACGATTATCAAGATATAAGAGATAGTAAAGTTCATACTTTTTTTGACTTGACAAATAAAGAATCAGTGCAAGTAAGAATTAAATTAAAGGCCACATATGCCGGATCATATTACCAACCGAAAATTCTTGCGGAATCTATGTATACCGATCAAGTATACGCTGAAGAGAAAGGTTTTAGGTGTATAGTTAGATAGGGTTTTTTAGTAAGTAAATAAAATAGCTGCTTTCTCATGATGAGAAAGCAGCTATTTTAGCTTGAAATCTTAATTAGTTACCTAATAAATTTCGATAATTCACCTAAAATTATTGTGATACTACAAATCGTTTGGTGAATTTCTTGCCGTCTTGTACAATCATCACAAAGTAAACACCATCGTTCAGATTGTTTATATCTAGTTGCAGAGCATTTTTACCTTTTGTTCCTTTTAAATCTTGTCGTTTATGTAATTGACCATACATGTCATAAATATATAACTCTCCATTTGATCCTGTTTGATTTTCAAACTGTACTTGAAGTTGATCTCTTGCTGGTACTGGATATAATTTAAGACTTGAAACAGCATCTATAGATTGCACATATATTGATTCACTTTCTGGTGCTGTTTCTTCTAGTTCTATCTCTTCAGGTAAGCTTGCGTTTTGGCAGGCACTTATTACAACATCATCAATATATACCCAGTCCGAATTACCTGATGCATCGCAACGGAAACGAAGACGCGTATTATTAGTGAAAGGTCCAGGGATAACTGCCGTTCCATCTTCTCTTACATTATTTACAAATTCATCACCTCTATTCCATTCCTCAACTGTTGCATAACTTGAACCTCCATTTGTGGAAACTTGTAACCAAAAATCCTCATTGGAATTATCCATGCTCACACATATATAAGAAAAATCTACTGTTAGCTCATCAGCATTGGACAGGCTAAGATTGTCTGTGGTTGCAACTGAACTTGATGTATTGTCTCTTAATCTAATACATCTTGTTCCTGAATTAGCATAACTTGTATTTGGTCTCGAACAGTCACTTCCTCCATCATTCCATATTCCCCATCCCGAATCAAAATTATTACTATTAATCACATTATATGCACAGCCAGTTGAACAAGGTGGACAATTACTTCCTCCACAGTCAACCCCTTCTTCATCTCCATTCTGAACACCATCGTTA
>CAZMKA010000180.1:0-2245 GCA_964566605.1 uncultured Saprospiraceae bacterium
GGACAACCCTGTTGATGCTTCAATTCTAATATTCTGTTCTTTACCTGTTCCTTTATCTTTTGCAGAAACACTCAAGATACCATTCGCATCAATATCAAAAGTTACTTCAATTTGCGGCACACCTCTTGGTGCTGGTGGAATACTATCCAAAATAAATCTACCTATTGATCTATTGTCTCTAGCCATTGTCCTTTCACCTTGTAAAATGTGAATCTCTACAGATGGTTGGTTGTCAACTGCAGTTGAATAAACTTTTGACTTTTTAGTAGGAATAGTAGAATTAGCTTCGATTACTACGTCATAAATATTATTCATTGTTTCAATACCGAAAGACAATGGAATAACATCTAGTAACAATACATCTTGTACATCTCCACTTAAAACTCCTCCTTGAATCGCTGCACCTACTGCAACTACTTCATCAGGATTTACTGACTTATTCGGTGCTTTACCGAAAAACTCAGCTACTGCTTCTTGAACTTTTGGGATACGAGTTGATCCTCCTACTAAGATAATCTCATCGATATCATTTTTAGAAAGCCCAGCATCTTTTAACGCTTCTTTACATGGCGTTAAAGTTCTTGCTACTAAATCAGCTGCAAGTAATTCAAACTTAGCTCTTGACAACTTCAATACTAAGTGCTTTGGAACACCATCAACAGCAGTTACATACGGTAAATTAATTTCCGTTTCGTTTCCACTTGATAATTCTATTTTAGCCTTTTCTGCAGCTTCTTTTAATCTTTGTAGAGCCATAGGATCTTTTCTTAAATCCATATTCTCTTGCTCCTTAAATGAATCAGCTAACCAATCAATAATTACTTGATCGAAATCATCTCCACCTAAGTGCGTATCTCCATTAGTTGATTTCACCTCAAATACTCCTTCTCCTAATTCAAGAATAGAAATATCAAATGTACCACCACCTAAATCGAAAACTGCGATAGTTGAATCTTCTGTCTTCTTATCAAGACCATAAGCAAGAGCTGCTGCTGTAGGCTCATTTATGATTCTAGAAATCTTTAATCCTGCAATCTCTCCTGCTTCTTTTGTCGCTTGACGCTGAGCATCGTTAAAGTATGCAGGTACTGTAACTACAGCTTCTGTGACTTCTGACCCTAAAAAGTCTTCTGCAGTTTTCTTCATTTTCTGAAGAACCATAGCAGAGATTTCTTGAGGCGTATATTGTCTGTCGTCTATATTTACACGAACAGTGTCATTATCACCTTTAACCACTTTGTATGAATTTCTACCTATTTCCTTAGAAACTTCACCAAAACGGTTTCCCATAAATCTCTTTATAGAAGAAATTGTTCTTGTAGGATTTGTGATCGCTTGCCTTTTAGCTGGATCACCTATTTTTCTTTCACCATTATCTAGAAATGCAACAACTGATGGCGTTGTTCTTCTTCCTTCTTGATTTGGTATAACAACTGGTTCGTTACCTTCCATTACGGCAACACATGAGTTAGTAGTACCTAAATCAATTCCAATAATCTTACCCATTATATATTGTGTTTAATTTTACGATATTAATTTCGACACTATACTATTCAATTAATATGCCATCGCAAAAAGCATGACATATTGAACAGATTCCGCACAATCTATGACAATTTTAATCTAAATATTATGACAGAACGTCATTTCTTATTGGAAATTCAAATTTTTAGTGAATCTACCGTCCTTTAAAGAATCCTTTGTGGCAACGCCAATAAATTGATTCTCTAAAATTATTATTTCTTTTTCCGCTACTAATCCGAGACCCGATGAAAGGTTAGAATAAATTGGTAATGGTTGTGAACTAGTAATTCCAGTATTTGCTGTAAGGAATTCTTGATATTGTTCCATTTCTTCGCCACTGTATTCTATAACAACATTGAAAAAATTAAACTGTCTTACCAATGTAGATCCTACTTCAAGATTGTTGTTAAATAGCTTGTAGAAGTCTATACCAGGCACAGAAATAAATAATTCATTTCTAACTTTACCAAGATTCCATGTTAAAAACTTATCCTCAAATTCAGGTTCTTCGTCAGCTAAATCAGCCTCTCCATAATTCAGTTCAAGCTTTACATTATATTCTACTGGCTTATTTTCAGAAGGTTCAACCCATTGGATTTTATAATCCGCTTCTGTGGGGAAGTTATCTGATGGATCAAGAACTAGTAAATCTCCCATAAGATTGATAGTACAAGTCACTGGATCATTTTCTTCAGAAGTTTTTACATATACTTCTACTTGG
>CAZMKA010000180.1:2255-7373 GCA_964566605.1 uncultured Saprospiraceae bacterium
AAATCGTCATCTTCTCCTTCGTAGTGATATATAAAATTAGGATCTGTTGCAAAGAATCCTTCTTCTCTTTGAAGTCCTATTTCAGAACTTTCTTTCCTTGTTAAAGTGAAGCTAGTTCCTTTTGTCAGGTTATTAAGTTGAACAGTTGCATCGTCGAAGTACAATTTACTAGGATCTTGAGCTAATTCAGTAGCTGGAATATCCGGATCAATAAATCCTCTTTCTAATCTTACTACATGATCATTATTGGTAGAAGACAATAAAGAATAAACTACAGTTATTTCTGCACCTTCTTCTACTAGATTCAATGTGTTATCACAAGAAAACAGTAAAAACAAAACAAGACTAAATACACTAATTCTTCTCATAAGGCAATTATACGAATACTCTGATTATATAAGATAAACGTAAAAAACTAATTTATCTTATTTAACTATTATTTTAATTAAAAGACTTCAATAAGACGTGTAATACCTTTTGGGCTTAAAGCCCAAAACAAATATTACTCGCCATTCCATGTAAGAAAAGCTTTCAAAAAACCTTCAAGATCACCGTTCAACACTGCATCGGTATTATTAACTGTAAAACCAGTTCTATGATCTTTCACTCTTCTATCATCCAATACATATGAACGAATCTGCGATCCCCATTCATTTTTCATTTTACCGGCTTCTACTTTTTGTTTTTCTTCTTGCCTTCGCTTTATCTCCGCTTGATAAAGGCGTGACTTAAGCATAACAATTGCTTTTTCTCTATTTAGATGTTGTGAGCGTTCCTCTTGACATTCCACAACTATTCCACTAGGTGCATGTCTCACTCTCACTGCTGATTCTGTTTTATTTACATGCTGTCCACCCGCACCACTTGCACGAAATGTATCCCAATCTAGATCAGCTGGATTAACATCAATTTCAATTCGGTCATCTATCAATGGATGAACAAAAACGGATGCAAATGAGGTCATTCTTTTACCTTGGGAATTAAATGGTGAAACGCGAACTAAACGGTGAACACCATTCTCTGCTTTCAACATTCCATATGCATAATCACCTTGAATTTCTATACTAACCGATTTCACACCTGCAACATCTCCATCTACTTTCGATAAAATAGAGGTTTTATACGAAGCCTTATCTGCATACATAAGGTACATCCTTTGCAACATGGCTGCCCAGTCACAAGCTTCAGTTCCTCCTGCACCTGCATTAATCTCAAGAACAGCCGATAATTCATCTTCTTCTTGATCCATTGCAAGACGGAATTCAACGTCCTCCAATAAATCAACTGTGAAGTCATACTTCTTATTCACCTCTTCCTCTGTAACGTCACCAGACCTGAAGAACTCATCAAGAACTTCCAGATCTTCAATCTGTTCCTTGATATTATCGTACTTTTTAATTCTGTTCTTATGCGTTTGAATTTGACGCATAATATCCTGAGCTCGCTTACTATCACCCCAAAATTCAGGATCTAGCGTTAGTTGTTCTAGATCCTGTAATTCCGATTTTCTTTTATCTACTTCAAAGATAGCCCTTCAAGTGGGCCAGCCTATTGTTTAAATCATTTAATTGATCGGTCGTCATTATTCAGGTACTTCTATGAAGAAAATTAATTCATCTCCAGCTTTAATTTTACCGCTGTCTCTTTCTCCGTATCCAAGCTCACTAGGAATGATGAAAAAAGCTTGAGCACCTTGATTCAAAAACGTAACTCCTTCGTCCCATCCTTTGATTACTCTGCCTTGTCCTACAGGAAAGCTGAAAGGTTGACCTCTTTGGTATGAGTTGTCAAACATTTCACCTGTTCTAGAAAGTACACCATAATAATATACTACAGCTACATCTCCATTTTTATATTTTTCTCCAGTACCTTCTTTCTGCATAACATATTTCAAACCACTTTCAGTTGTAACAATTTTATCATCAAGTCTACCTGCTTTCAAATCAGCATAAAACCCTTCAACCATTGTAGCAACGGTACCTTCTTTTTCTTTAAGCAAAGCCATTTCAGCTTGAGCTTTTTTCTGCTCTTCAGCCATTCTTTCGTTGTAAGTAGCTTCATCAACTAACTCCGATAATCTCATTTTATAAATCAATGAATCGAATCCTGAACCTTGAGCTCCTGTTTCTTTTCCAAGATAAATGTGAATGCTATCACCAACATTTTTATCAAGAAGGATATCACCAAACGGATTCGGTGCCTCTTCTGTTGACAAATCAAGTTTCATTACTCCAGGTTGCTTTTGCTCTCTTGTACTGAAAACAACATCTCCTTCAAGACTTACTACATCTACTTCGAAATAAGCAAAATCTCCTTTCGCAGCTTTTTGTCCGTTACCTTTTTCTATAACTTGATATTGGTAACCACCTTCAGTAGTTATTATATCAGAACTCCCCTCTTTACAAGAGAAAATAAAAAGCACAACAAATAATAACAATAATGTATTTTTCATTTTTTAAATATTTTCTATTTCAATTTTTTTCATATAATTAGGTAGAACCTCTTTAAACTTATTAATCACACTACTTAAAGAACCATACAATGCTCCACCTGCAGCATTTTTATGTCCACCGCCTCTAAAATGATCTCGCGCAATTTCTTGCGCAGATATATCTCCTTTAGAACGAAGACTGATTTTTACAATCTGTGGTTGCTGCGTGATAAACGCAGCTAACTTAATATCTTTCATCATCAAAAGATAATTAACTATCCCTTCCGTATCACCTCTTTGGATATCGAAATTAGCGTAATCGTATTTGTTTAAAACTATAATAGCCGTTGAATATTCTTCAAGAATCTCCATTCGCTTGAATAAAGCATGAGAAAGTAATTTCATTTGCTTTATTTTCATGCTGTTGAAAATCTCGTCTTGAATATCTTTTACGTCAATTCCTCTTTCCTGCATTTTCGCAGCACATATAAAAGTTGCTGGTCTGGTATTATACTTGAATGATCCAGTATCAGTTATAAGACCTGTCATGATACATGTTGCAATGTCAGGACCAATAAACCTTGTGTCTTCTAAATAGTTTATAAATTCATAAACCAATTCGGCTGTTGAAGATGCAGTTGTATCAGATAATCCATAGTGGTAGAAAGGCTCTGGATCTAAATGATGATCAATCATTATAATCTTAGCTTTTGTACTGGCAATCTTGACTCCTAGTTTATCTATACGATCAAGACCATTATAATCTAGAGCGAATATTACATCACAAGTATCAATAAAAGGATCAACGTCCTGATTATGAACATCGTAAATTTTAAGGTCTTTAATCTGTGGCAAATACTCAAAAGTACTAGGGTATTCACTTGGTGTTACAACAACTATTTTATGACCTAATTGCTGGAGATACAAACTTAGTGCTAGCGAAGAACCAAGTGCATCACCATCAGGATTTCTGTGAGATGAAATCAGAATATTACTGGGTCTACTCAGTAGTGTTTTTATTTCGGCAATATCTTCCATATTAGCTGCAAAAGTGGTTATTTGTTAAGACTTTTTCACCATGATAAGAAGACAATCTTTTAATTGAGCTTTTTTTATGTTTTTTGGGTTAAACCCAAAGGGTCTTTTTTCAAAATAATATAAACTTTAGTTTACTTCTAATTTAAAGGTAAAAGTCCCACACTGCTCTTCTGGGGCATTAAGATCCTTTTCGAATTTATAAGCTCTGGAAACTTTTAATGCTTCTTTTAAAATCCGCTTATCAGTTATTGTAGTTTCGTCTTTCAACAATTCAGAATAGATGACATCTCCAGCAGGGTTAACACACATTTTTACTGTTATTAAACCTGTAAGATGTGATCGAAGTAATGATCCCAAATTAGGAATTTCAATTATTGCTCTTCCCAAAGGATCATTTAAGTTTTGATTATTCTTGTTATTTTCTAGTTTATTATCATTCCGTTCTTCAACTTGTTCTGGAATAGGCGGAGGCGCAGGGGGAATTGCGCTTTCTTGTGAATTATAGGCAGTAGATGTCACGCCACATGAATGTATAATGATAAAAGTGAAGACGAATAGAGTTAATCTTTTCATTTTAATGCATTGTTCTTTAGAATGTAAGTTTAATACTTTTAAGATCAATCTGCTAAAAAATGAGAAATAAAAAAGGCGCTACAACAGCGCCTTTTATTTAATTTCTTTCTATATCTAGTTTGAAAACAAACTTACCACATTGCTCTCTTGGAGCATCTATATCTTTCTCATATTTGTAATTCTTTGCAACTTTCAGTGCTTCTTTAATTTTATACTTATCTGTAATGGTTGTTTCTTTTCTAACTAACTCTGTATAAACAACATCTCCTCTAGGATTTACACACATTTTAACAACTATCTTACCTGTGACAGAATTCTTCATCAATGTTCCAAGGTTAGGAATTTTAATTACTCTTCTTCCAAATATACCTTGCCCACTGTCATCGTATTCACCTTTTCCATATCCTCCAGTTCCTATCCCACTATTACCATCATTTCCTGAAGCGTCCGATCCACTTCCTGATCCAGAGTCTGACTTCCCTGTTCCACTTCCTGAAGAAGGTTTTGTTGAAGTATTCGCTTTGCCTGCGCCACTTCCTGAAGAAGGCTTAGATGTTGATGTTGTAGGCTTCGATGAACTTGTACTAGGTTTAGGAACATCTTGTTTCTTAGGTACATCCACTTTTACTGGAACTTCGAAAGCAACATCTGATTCTACTGCAGTCACTGGACTTTCTTCCTCTACAACTTCCATTACTTCAGGTTCGATAACATCAGGTACTTCTTGAACTGCATCATCCTCAAAAACTTCTTCCTCTATCTCTTCAATCTCCTCCTCTACGACTTCTTCCTGCACCTCTTCAGGTACTTCTTCTGCTTCTTTTGCCCTATCTTCTTCTTCCGCTTGTTCCGGACTTTCACCAGCAGCTTCTTGACCACTAGTAGAATTCGAGCTTCTATCTAAAGTAAAATCAATTGCAACTGCATATTGATCATCTATTGATTCGTCAGGATTATCAGCAAACCTTCCAAAAATGAAAAGAAGTAATAATATAATGACATGAATAGCAATAGAATAATTTCTACCCTTTCTTTGGTTTTTCTGCTCGTGAATCGTTAGTCGTTCTTTCATAATC
>CAZMKA010000181.1:0-7369 GCA_964566605.1 uncultured Saprospiraceae bacterium
GTTATATTCATGCAAGGTTAAAACGTCTTGGACGTATAATATTTTAACTTAATTATTTCAAGTGTAGATTTCCTGTTATCGAAATACCTCCAAAGTACTTTAGTGCCTTGTTTTCGAAGTGAAGTTTTATAAATTTTTATTGCTTGACTATTGATCATAGGTATCAAGCCATTCTGCAACTTCTTCCCACTCAACTAACTTTACCTCCAATTTACTCTTCAGTTCGTTGTATTTCGCGATTTCATCTTGGCTGTTGCTCTGATTGAAAAAAGAAGGATCAGCCATTTTTGCTTCATAAGACTCTTTCTCTTTTTCAATCTTAGCGATGTCCCTTTCCACGTATTGCATTTCTCTACGCTTCTTTTTCAACACTTCTCGATCAACAGTAGGTTTCTCTTTAACTGTGCTTTTCGAGGCACTTGCTGCTTTTGTTGCTTTTTCTATTTCTCGCATATTATCAGCTGCGCGCTTATCAAGGAAATAATTGATATCTCCTAAATACTTTTTGATCTTCTTATCTCGGAACTCATATACTATTTCACATAATCCCGCTAAGAAATCCCTATCATGAGATACAATTAAAACCGTTCCTTCATATTGTTGAACTGCTTGCTTTAATATCTCTTTGGATTGTATATCAAGGTGATTCGTTGGCTCATCGAGAACAAGTAAGTTCCCTGGATAAAGAATCATCATTGCCATTGCTAATCTAGCTCTTTCTCCTCCTGAAAGTACCGAAACCTTTTTATCTACATCTTCCCCACTAAAGAGAAAACTACCGAGTATACTTCGAAGTCGTGTACGCATTTCAGGAGGAGAAACAGCTTCCATCGTTTCTAATAAGGTCTTTTTATTATCCAGATTATCAGCTTGATTTTGTGCATAATAGCTGACGTCTACGTTATGACCTAAACTAATATCTCCTTTTTCTGCCTTTATTTTTTCGATAAGAATCTTTACAAGCGTTGTTTTTCCTTGTCCATTCTGTCCAACAAAAGCGACTTTTTCTCCTTTCTCTATTTCAATCGATATATTATCAAGTACATTTTTCTCTCCGTAAGTTTTAGAAACATTATCTCCTTTGAGGACTATCCTCCCCGATCGTTGACTGTGAGGAAAGAATATCTTCATTGTTGCTGCCTCTTCATCAATTGCCTCTATTCTTTCAAGCTTATCCAATTGTTTCTTCATGGATTGAGCCATCTTCGTCTTAGTAGCTTTCGCCATAAATCGAGTAATAGTCCGCTCTTTCTCTGCTATCTGCTTTTGCTGATTCTTGTAGGCAGATAATTGAATTGCTCTTCTTTCTTCCTTTATCTGCAAGTACTTATTGTATGGTGCTTTATATACATCAAGTTTACCAAATTCTATCTCCGCTGTTTTTCCGGTCACATTAGATAAAAAAGTCTTATCGTGAGATATGACTATAATAGTCATCGTAGATTTCGCAAGATATTGCTCGAGCCACATGATAGATTCTATATCCAAGTGATTCGTAGGCTCATCAAGCAATAGTATGTCGGGATTACTTAATAGTAATCGTGCAAGTTCTGCCCGCATTATCCAACCACCAGAGAACGTGTCCATGGTATTCGGAAATTCATTTTGGCGGAAGCCAAGACCTGTAAGAACTGTTTGAATCGAAGCTTCTATATTATTCCCGCCTTGTAAATCAAAGTTTGTATTCAACTCTGCCAATTCATCGAATATCTTTAAATCTTCTTCGCTTTCACCTATCAAACCCTTCTCTAATTTGTCATTTATCGCATTGATCTTATCCTCAATTACATTCAATTTTTCGAATGCTGATTTGGCTAAGTCATAGAGTGTAATACTTGTATAATCAGGTAAATCTTGAGTTAAAAAAGCGACTTCTACACCTTTATTTAGTTCTATTATTCCGTCATCTGGATTTTGTGTACCTGCTATTATTTTAAGAAGTGTTGACTTTCCAGTACCATTACGACCAACTAAACCAATTTTCTCGCCTTTCTCAACACGTAAATTGATATTATTATACAGGACTCGATCACCGTATTTAATGAAAATATTACTTAGCTGAATCATGTTTAATTCAGATTGAGATTATCAGGAATCGTAGCAATTATCGCTAGATTGTCTGAGATATTGGACATAGAAGATTTCCAGAGTTTTTCGCTTGGTATATTAATAAGATAATTATTATCCATTGTATCAACTACCCAAGACCCCATGTTTAATTCACTATTAAGTTGACCTACTGACCAACCTGAATAACCAACAAAGAACTTGATGTCATCACCTGTAATCACTTTAGAATCAATAAGAAACTTCACTTTATCGAAATCTCCTCCCCACCATAATCCATCTCGTATAAAAACAGATTCATCAATAATATCTCCACGTGTATGAACATAATGTATCGTGTCATGCCCTACTGGACCACCCATATAAATGTCTTCTTCAAAGTCAGGAAAATCCTGAATCAGTTCATGAACTTTTACATCCAACGGCTTATTCAGTATGAAACCCACCGTACCGTGACCAGGCTCATAGTCGCATATTAGCACTACAGATTGCTTGAAGTTCGGATCTTCCATGAAGGGTTCCGAAATAAGAATTTGGCCAACAGAGTGTTCTTCCATAGGCTCAAAGATAGTATAATTGATTTAGTAATTTCAAGGAATCACCTAACAATAGAATATGATTTTATTTCAAAGCTGATGTAGGAAATGCTCGATCAATCTTTCGTACAAAAGATGAAAGTGTTTTTCCATTACCTCCTACTTCTACAAATGCTTCTACTCCATCAGCAATCATATTCTCCATAGTTTGTGTCCATCTTACAGGCGAAACTAATTGCTCAATAAGATTTACTTTGATTTCAGCAGGATCCGTATATGGATACGCATCAACATTTTGGTAAATAGGACACGTAGGTGTTTGAAATTCAGCAGCTTCTATTGCCTCACTTAATGTACTTTTGGCGGAAGCCATAAAAGGAGAATGAAAGGCACCGTTTACAGGAAGTATTATCGCTCTTCTTGCACCAAGTTCTGTTAAAAGCTCTACAGCCTCGTCAATTCCCTTTATAGAACCACTAATTACAAGTTGTCCAGGACAGTTATAATTAGCAGGAATAACTGTCTCTTCTATTTGGGCGCAAGCTTGTTCCACAGCTTCATTTGTCAAACCCAAAATAGCAGCCATCGTACTTTCCGACTCATTACATGCTTCTTGCATGGCTTCAGCACGTTTTTGGACTAGAGATAGACCTTCTTGAAAAGTCATTGCACCAGCAGCAACTAGCGCAGAAAATTCACCAAGTGAATGTCCTGCAACGCAATCGGGCTTGAATTCCTCCGAAGTTTTAGCTTTGATAACGCTATGTAGAAATACCGCAGGTTGAGTAACTGAAGTCTGTTTTAATTGTTCTGCAGTTCCTTCAATCATTAATTTAGTAATATCGAAACCTAAGATATCATTTGCTTCGTCGAATAGTGCTTTTGCTTGAGGGCTAGACTCATAAAGGTCTTTTCCCATTCCTACAAACTGAGCTCCCTGACCAGGGAAAACATATGCTTTCATTTTGAATTTTGGTTTATTAAATTAAACAGGGAAGATTAAATGCATTTTGAAGATTGTAAAAGCTTCATAAACTCCGCTCTAGTTTCGGCCTCTTTAAATTGACCTGTAAAAGCAGAACTCGTAGTAATAGAATTTTGTTTTTGGACTCCGCGCATCATCATACACATATGCCTAGCTTCTATGACTACAGCTACTCCTTGAGGTTTAAGAGCATCATCAATACATTCCAAGATTTCATGTGTTAACCTTTCCTGAACTTGTAATCTCCTTGCAAAGATATCAACTACTCTTGGTAATTTACTTAGACCAACGATAGTTTTATTTGGAATATATGCAATATGTGCTTTTCCGAAGAATGGCAACATGTGATGTTCGCACTGAGAATAGAGTTCAATATCTTTTACAATCACCATTTCATTATACTCTTCATGAAATAATGCGCCCTGAATCACTTTCTTTGCGTCTTGATGGTAGCCTTGAGTAAGAAATTGAATTGCTTTTGCTGCTCTTTCAGGTGTTTTAAGGAGTCCTTCACGTGATGGATCTTCACCAACTAGCTCCAAAATATCTTTGTAGTTCTTCTTTAGTTTGGAAGTGATTTCCTCGTCGTATTGTTCTACTTTAGTGTAGCTCATTTAATTATTTTAGATTAAGATTGTAGTTTCAAAACATGAAGTAGTTAATTTAGTTTAAGTTTTTCATCTAATGCTGTATATTTTAACAAGATTAATGGATTACATTTTCGAAATGAGGTTCTTTTATCGAATATTACCTAGCTTTTGACGAAAAATGAACGGTTTAAAGATTAATATTTTAGGAATATAGTTATGATTGTAGAGTGACACAAAAAAGTAATATATCTAGTTCCGTTGCAGGAATTCGCAACAAGGTCATGCAGTCCAAAAACAGGAGCGTGTGGTATCACCTATTTTTTTGGTTGGTAGTGCTTGTTGTGCTGATTATTACAGAAAGGAATCGATACGAGTTACACATTACATTTGTGAAAGAATTAGTCAATGTGTCATTTTTTGCTGTTGTCGTTTATTTCAATCTCTTTTTCTTGATACCCGAGTATTTTCACCGAAAGAAATATTTGAAATATACATTCTTCCTTGTGTTTAGTGTGGCAGTCATAAGTCCTGTAAAGACCTTGGCACTATATGTTCTTTTCCAGGGTTTACCCCAAATTCAAGAGCGTTTTGTAGAGAACCAAGGTTTCATATTTCTATCGTGCCTGTTCGTTGCATTTTCATCCACGATTTTCCAAATCCTCACGGACTGGCAAAAATCGGATGTGGAAAGAAAAGAACTCGAATACAAAACAACTCAAACAGAGTTGAATTTTTTACGTTCCCAAATCAATCCGCATTTCTTATTCAATACTTTGAATAACTTATATGCGCTAACGCTGAAAAAGTCGGACGCTGCACCTCAAACGGTTTTGAAATTGAGTGAAATCATGCGATACATGTTATATGAGTGCAACGAGAGTGAAGTATTATTGAGTCAAGAGATAAACTACCTGAAGAACTATATAGAATTGGAACGCTTAAGATTAAGTGCTGCATTTCAAATAAAACTTGAAGTAAAAGGCGATGTATTGAATCAACGAATAGCGCCATTATTATTAACGCCCTTTATAGAGAATGCTTTTAAGCACGGAATAAATAAGCAGTTGTCGAAGGGATTTATCCATATAGATTTGGATGTAAAAGATGAGGAATTACAATTGGAAATAAAGAACTCTATGGGTGATTATATCCCAGTAGAATTCCCAAAGAAAAAGAGCGGCGGGATTGGTTTGAAAAACGTAGAAAGACGTTTACAAATCCTTTATCCAAATAAGCACACCTTGCTGATTAACGAAGATATAGACAGTTACAATGTAAAATTAAATATAAAATTAGACCTATGATCCATGCAATGATTGTTGATGATGAGCCATTAGCTCAGGATATACTTGAATCGTATATTGAAAACCTACCCAATGTCGAATTAGTATGTAAATGTTCGAATGCGATAGAAGCCAACGAAGTGCTTAAAACAGAGCAAGTAGATCTCATCTTCCTTGACATTCAAATGCCACAAATTACAGGAATTGATTTTGTCAAGTCATTGAAGAATCCGCCGGTAATTGTGTTTACAACAGCTTATGCGGATTATGCAGTAGAGGGATTTGAGTTATCAGCGACAGATTATCTGTTGAAGCCCATTCCCATGGATCGATTTATGCAGGCTGTAAACAAAGCGGAAGCGGAAATAGAGAGAAGAGGGAGAAATACGTCAAGTGAAGGAAATGGAGAAGATTTCTTCTTTGTAAAAGCAGACAAAAAGTTGATAAAAGTAAATCACGATGACATCTTGTATATCGAAGGATTAAAAGATTATGTGATAATAAGAATGCGAGAAGGCAGGGTCATTACATTACAAACGATGAAGAGTTTGGAAAAGAAATTACCCTCACATAAATTTCGTAGAATACATCGATCGTATATAGTTTCTACAGGAAAGATCAAGGCGCTAATGGGCAATATGGTAGAAGTGATAGAAAACGGAAAATCGAAGTTGTTACCTATAGGAAAGAACTACAAGGATGATTTATTGCAGGTGATTAATGAGAATAGGCTGTAGAGAGTGGAGGTTTATGGGGTGATAGTATAATGAGTAGGAAGGAAAGGTATTAGTAAAAGGGAGATTTTGTATAGTGGATGTGATTTTTCTTGTTAATGTGGTAAAGAAAATGGTTTTTGTTTTTAGTGGCCAAAACTATCAACAAAATAAATAGAACTGACAGAGATGTAAGTATCGTATTTTTCATAACGAAGATATTGAATGATTGATATCATTACACAATATAAAACATAATATATCTTTGAGAATGAGGACTAACGCTCTACGACAAACTTTCTTACAGCTACACCCTCTTGTGTTTCAATTCTAGCGATGTAAACTCCTGGACTTAAATTATTAACATCAAATCTTGCTGTATGGAAACCTATTGGTTTATCTTGAATTAAAGCACCATTCATGTTCATAAGTTGAACTCTATTAATGTTAATGTTCTTATCAACGTGGATGAAGATTTCATTAGAAGTAGGATTTGGATATAAATGGACATCTTGATCTTGAAAATCTTTATCATTTCCTCTTAAATCTAGATATAACGTTTTAGTGAAAGGAGGTAAAGTGAAACTAGATCCACCTTGACCAACTACTTTTATACCCTCTAAATGTACATCAAATGCTATAACTTCTTCATCTAATCCTAAACCTTCAATATCTTCATCAATAACAAAATCGACTGTAGCAACAATTCCATAACCACTTACAGGAATTCCAGATGTTCTAGAAAATGATGCTTCTATTCTTCCAGCAGTTGGTTGTACGCCCATTTCCATACAAGATGAATTTGAACCAAACCAATCAGCATCTAAAAAGTCTATTGCAACTGTTGATGAATCAATAAGACTTGATGGAAATGTAAGCCCGTAAGCTAGACCATGCAAGTTTAATACTGGATATGCCTCACTTCCAATCGATATATCAAGATTTAAATACTCTCCTGCATAAACTGTATCTTGCTCAGTAGATAATTCAAATGGATATTCTTTAATAACTAAATTATCCGGTGCTACTAAATCATGAAATCTATTGTAGTATGCTTCTATATCAAACAAATCATCTCCTGCAATAAAACCATCACCGTTTGCAGCGATATACTTTACATCATGATTATTATAAACTTGGGATACATTCCAATCTTCAGCATTCTGACCAAACCATGAAGTTGCGGAGTTTGCCT
>CAZMKA010000182.1:0-5018 GCA_964566605.1 uncultured Saprospiraceae bacterium
ACCTTAATAGATACACCTGCTTACAAAAAGAAACTCCCGTTATTTATGAAGGCGATTATGACACGGACAGGAGCATTTTTACTTTTAAAAGCACCTCCACTTAGCATCCGAACTCGAATTGCAATTAATGGTGGTTTTAAGAATTACAGATATGGAATGAAAGAATATTTACCTTTATATCAGGCTATTTTGGGTCAAAAAGAAAATCCGAATTCCTTATATCAAGCAGCTTCTCAAGCCATACCTGACAACTTCAATGAAATAACAGACACCTACCCTACTTTTCAAACACCTTTTTTGATTCTTTGGGGAAGTAATGACACCTTTATTAGTCGATATCACGCGGAGAATATGTTAATGGATTTTCAAGATGCTAGGCTAGAAATCATCCCCAACACATCGCACAATCCTCATGAAGAAAATCCCGAAAAAGTCTACGATTTAATCAAGTCATTCTATGGAGATAACTCGTAAACCTCCCTCTTCTATTTCTCCCCAAGAATCAATTCTTTAAGCAATTGCTCCTGTTCTTTTTCCGCACATTTCTTTCCGTCTACATACAAAGAGATAAGCTCTATCTGATCACTTTCCCAAACCAATGATGCAATATTATCAGGACTTATCGTATGACGTCCTATCACTTTTTCAGTTGTCCATTTAATCTTTGGGAAACAGAAATATGGCAATTCTGAGCACACAATTTTCTCGGTAGTATTAACATCGAAGTTAAAATCATATTCCTTCCCTATTTGCCTGAAAGCCAACAATAAAGATTCTTTCTTTTGATCATATCCTAAACTATCAGGAAAGACGGGTCTTAATATCACAAAGTCATCCACGTTCAAAAAATCATCAAGTGTACTCAACTTCACCCCTTCTCTCAAGGCTTCTACAATAGCTTTTCCATCTGCGCTTTCCATATCGCCTTCAGGCGCAACATCCGAGTGATAATTCTGAATCACTTCATCTTCCCACACCCCTGTTGTATCTAAATCATAACCATTTCCCACCCATACAGCTGCATGCCCAAAATACCCAGGAATAAATTTATCTGTAAGTCTGAAAGGTGTCTTTTCAAGAAGAATATCAAGAGGTTGCAAGTCTTTAAGAATCTCTTTCTTTAGTTCAGAATTATTATACATTTTACCTTTTCGAGTAGCCACCACACCTGCTGTATTCCCAAAGAATTTACTCAATTCATTCATGCTATTATTACTAATATCTGCCATGAGATCGCTCACGAAAATTTGAGACAAACGCACTTTATTTCGGAAGCCGGTAAAATCTGTCCTTTTGAGATAATCTTTGGAAGGGCTTGTGTAGATTAACTCCCGTAAATGCAGATAGGATTCATCCGTTTCATTCGCGAATAGCTCCTCCCTCCTTTCGACAAATTCGATACCTTTAATAATTCGTTTTTGGTTCTTAATAGAGTTAGCTGCTTTAGATACTTTTAGTAATTGATTTGGGTTAACCCCAAAACCAATATCTGAGGCATTTGCTGCTCTTCGTACGCGGGAATCTTGTTCCATGAGGACAACACCGAGTAAGTAATTATCGTATAAGATCAATGCACATGCGGTGGAAAGCATCACAGCTTTCGTACGTTGTAATTCTGTGATATTTTTTCTTTTGAGAAAGGATTGCGATATCTTCATTGCTTTCTCATACTTATAGGTATAAGTGTATAATGAATCTCTAAGATTCATGAAATCATTGGTATTACTTTTAATAAAATTGAGGTTATGAGATCCGAGCGGTTTTTCAGGATCAGCCTTTAGTTCTTTTGCGAAATTAACCATTTGAATTCTGAAAAAAACGCTACGATCGTAGAAACGATTTACCTCACTTATTTCATAGTTGAGTAAAGAATCAAGGTTCTCTATTTTCTTGAGTTCTTTGTTGAGCTTAAAAACGGACTGGCTCTTTTGCGCAGCGATTTGAAGGTGAGCAAAACAGAGCAGAAGAATAACAACAAGTTTAATTTTTTTCATGTGGTCATTTAAGTTATATTGTCAGGATGTCAAGTTAAGGATAATAACTGAAATTGATTTAATGTTTCTTGCCGATTCCTTTAGGAGCACGGAAGAAATTCGTTGCTCACACGTTGTAATACACTGGTATTTTTAGTTATAGCCTTTAATATTTACTCTAATAAATTCATAAATCAACGTATTACGGTTGTTGAAAATGCAAAAAATTCTAAACAAATGTTGCTTAGTTTGTATTCGTTATTTCTGTTTCAAGTTTTGTTAAATCAATGTCTACTTTTGTGGTATATGAAGTTTTCAATAGTAGATATTCATACCTATTTACTTTGATTACCATATAATTTATATGGGATTCGGGAAAAAATAATTTAAATTATATGTAATTAAAAAGCTCGTGCAGCACGAACACGATATCCATTAGACTTATTCATAATAAACTGATCATCAGCAAAGAAGTCATGGAACCAAGCATTGCTAAGGCTGAACTCAGTAGAGCTCCAGTAGAAAACAGAGGCAAACCCGCCAAGATCTTTATTATCTTTTAAGTTTGTGTACATTAAGCTTAATTCGTCACGGGAAGGTAAAAACCATTCTTCGCCCAAATCTCTGCATAATTTTGCCGCTGTACCATTTGTATTACATGCGGCTAAAATAGCATCTGTGTTTGCTGCTCCATCACCAATTCTTGCTCCGTCTTCCGCCTCAACGGGAAAATTAGTGACATTGCTTAAGTTAATAATATCATTTCCAAAGCACCCCCATTCAGCTTCTGTACTCTGATCCTCTGTTGCAGCAACCATACCTGTACCCTCGGCAGTTAAGTAAAAAATCAAGCCGCCTTGGTAAGTTTTGCCATAAAAACTGTCTATCGGTACACCATTGTTTATCAATTCTAAAGGCAAACTGCCATTATCTAGCAGGATTTGGATTTGATTTACATCTATTTGAGAGCATGTCTCACCAATAAATCCAGCTGGACAATCGCAAGTCCCATCTATACAGGTGCCTTCGTTTTCGCATGTAATATTATCGCAGAGATTTTCATTATTTAGTGTTGAACAAGAGCCAATTAATAATGAAACCAATATGGTCAGCATCATTGTTAAGTTATAATTTGTTTTCTTCATTATGATTTTATTTAGGTTATTAACAATTGTTCATTTTCATATATAAAGAGAATTCCACTTTCCTGTCATTTCTTTTTCAAAATTGCTATTTTTTTAATTTCTTTCTGCTTGAGCACAACTAAAAGAAATGTTACGAATATGCATGGGGGGGGCAACGTTCAATGATATGTGCCTGTAGGCGATAGCCTATGGCATCATATCTATTGTTGGCACCAGTAATTCCTTTTTTAATAATTCATTATAAATCCTTTTTCCCAAATCTTTCTCTAGTTTTCCCTCAATATTGAAAAGATCAATAAAAGCTACTTGGCAATTCAAGCTTTTAAATTTCTCATCTCTAAATGGTTTCTTGTCAGAAGATTCAAAAGTTGTTTTAGGATAGAGTAGGATACTTAGGTCTGTATTGTAATGCAGGTTATAAACAAACATTTGCTTAAGGTCGGGGTCAGAAGGTTTATTATCCTTTAGTACTTTCCATTTGGTGTCAATTACTAATCTTTTATCAATTGTTTCGACGATTATATCAGCCCTTAATCCTCTGGACTCCCAAAAAGGAGTCCTGTTTTGCTCCTTAACTTTTATAATGGGATTTTCAGGATCCATCTGCAATGCTTTTAACTTACGATAAACATAGTTTTCATAAAGCATATTCATGTCAAACATTATGGCCAGAACATTTTCATTTCCTCCTTTTAAGTCTGGAGAATACTTTAAGATAATCAGCTTGGCCAGAGTTATTGCTTGTCTGTATCGTTCTGTATTTCTGTCAAACTTTAGCTGTTCAAACCATTTTTCGCATATGTTTTCTTCTGAAATATTTTCAAAACTTAACAGCAATTTATTTATTCGTATGTTATGAATTTGCTTATGAGCTATAGTTTTGAGAATAAGCAATGCCTTTAGTAATATTTGATTTAGCTTATTGTCTGCATCAAATATTTCATGCTTAACAAAAAACCGTTCTTTGTGAATAGCATTTTTACGAATATGGCTGGTGAATAAAATTTTTCCTTTTACTTTATTCAAATTTTCAGAAACCGTTCGATAATTCTTCCTCAAACCATGCTTGAAAATTGTTTCAGTTTCAGATAAAAACAGATCGTAATACAAGTCTAAAATAGATGCCGACTTGAGTTTCAATTTAGCATTGGAAATGGTATTTAGTTTTATCAGCTTACACTCCTTAAGCATCGCTATTAAAGCATTGTGCCATTTATCTTTGGAAGTTTGACCTCCTCCGTTATTATCGGCTTTAGGTAGTATTTCAATTGTTAGATTTTTTACTTGAATTACCCCAACATAATTATTGAACTTGATCCGTCTATTTCCAACGGAGAAGTATTTTTCTATTGTCTTGTAACCATACTTCTCGAGGGCATTAAAATGAGCCATTTTAAAACCTAACGTATCACTTACTTTCAAAGTTTGATGTTCAAAAACTTGTATTATGTATTTGGCTCTATTCATAGATAGACTTGAAAGAATCTAATGTCCAGCTTGATGGACTGGTGAAATTGTAAATTGGTTTTTCATCATATTCTTCATAGTCCTCATAACTATCAGTGGATAGAAACTTAACCGAGTTCTTTTTTGTTCCCACAAATTCTTGTCCAATCACCAGGAGAATTTTACCCCAATCACCGTAAAAGTATTCCTGAAGCAATGGAAGTATCTTGTTTTGAAAAATAGATTTGATCTCGCCTAAAGGTTCTTGATGGTTTTTAATCGTCATGAAATAAGAATGACCAATACAGTAGTCTTTATCCAGAAGCTTTTCAATTCGAGCATTTATAGCCGTTAGTAATGCAGCTAAATCAATGTCTTTACATTCAAATTCAGGAGAATTTAAAATTTCCGGGTTTGGATTCATTTCAATAAAAGAGAATCTTCTTCTCAATGC
>CAZMKA010000182.1:5028-7363 GCA_964566605.1 uncultured Saprospiraceae bacterium
GTATTCATTGTACCGATGATGTAAAGGTTGGGAGGCACACCAAATTTTTCATTAGAATAAGGCAATTGAACAGGGATATAATTATCCTTCCCTATTCTTTTATCATCTTCTATAAGCGTAATTAATTCACCAAAAATATTGGCGATATTCCCTCTGTTGATCTCATCAATAAAAATGGCATAATCGTTATCTCGATCTTCATTAGCATCTTTTACAATCTCTTTAAACAAACCAGGTTTAACTTCATAAATTACCTGCTTCTTTTTTTCCGAATCCTGTTCATCTTCATAAATGATTGGCTTGATTCCTTCAATGAAATCTTCATAGCTAAACGACTGATGAAAGGTGGTAAAGACGTACCTTTTTTTTGTTTTTTTAGAAGGTTTAAAATTGTCAATCTCCTCCTTTATCTTCAATAATTCAGGAATTTGTTCTTCTACTCTGTCAATCAATATTTCCCATTCAGAATTTTCTGTTTTGTTGAAAATTTGAATTGCTGATCTCTTTTTGACATTAACAAATTCACACTCATCAATTGTATGGCTATGTAGCTGCCCCCATATTGTTGGTGTTACCGTAGTGGAATTTGAATTTTCAGCTTTAATTTGCACCAACTCGTGATTGAAAATATTTGGAACCTTGGTTTTTCCTAACTCAAGTAATGCAAGGGCTATAATTTCCCACCACGCAAGCTTTTCTATTTTATTTGTCAAAAATTCATTCATTGAGATCTGAATTTCTTTAGTTGTGAATTTATCAAAGAACTCATTTTTAAGTCTATGGGTTTTCCCTGTTCCAGGAGGGCCGTAAAGGATTGTGTTTAGTGGAAAGCTCATTTGCATTTCTTTTGGATTTTGCTCTTTTTCGATTCCTATCAGGTGGATTAACCTTTGTACATAAGCGGGATATTTAGTAATATCGGTAAGCGTTTTAAGTACGATGTCGCCTTTGGGTTCGCTCCAGACACCTTTCTTTTTCCAATCAACTTTCCGACAGTGTTGGTATTTATCTCGAGTTGTATCGTAATAATAGCCGGAGGTTACAATTCCATAACCTAGATAATCTTGACGCCCTTTTTTAGGGATCACGATATCTCCCATTGAGATGATGTCTCTAAATTCGAGGTTAGCACGTGCGTTGTTATAAGACTTACTTTCTGTATTATAGGTCGTCTGGATAGCTTTGGTTATGTCTTCTTTGTCTCCCAGAAGATTGAGATCTCCTAATTCATCCCAACCAAGCCCCATGATGCCTTGCTCATAAAACTCTTCCCATTTTGAAGCATTCTCGCCAGGAGCATAAAGCCAATACTTTTCTCCATTATTGTTTTGAGACAACTCTAGTATTGTTTGATATTCCTCCTCAGTAGCAGAGAAATTTGTTCCCTGACTACCAACCTTTAGCCCATTCAACTCTTCCAGCACATCAATACTTTCTTTTAGAATAGGACGATCAACTAAGTTGTGGGTGATTTTAATATCTGCTTTTAGCTCACTTTTATCTTCTCCTTTCCATAAGTGGTCGTCAGTAGAAGCTGTTTTTGGGTGCGGCTCAGAAGTCACTTCCGCAAGTGCATAACACCCTGACTGTTTACCAGTCATCCATAGAATTACTTTATCGCCAACTTTAATCTTATTCTTGTGGGCGCTAACTGTCCAGTCGGTTAGTATTTCATCACGTAGAGCCGTTTCAATATCGAATGCTTTTGGGTTACCTTGGAAAATCCAGTAGTTAGTTTTTTTCCTTGCATCATTCCATTTCCATGCCTCATAAGATAGTTCATAGAACGGCAGATCAGTTTTTTGTCTGACCTGTTTGAGAACTTCTTTATATTCAGAGTATGTATTGAATTTCGGATCAATACCCAGCTCTTCTTTTATGTATGGCTTAGTTGGGCTATTTATAGGAAGGTACTTTTCTGGGTTAATATAAAAGAGAGCTTCTGTTAATTTTGTTTTGCCAACACTTCTAATTTGTAGTGCGTCTGCAAAATCTTGATCTGTAATTTGATCATTCAACTCTTTTTTAAACAAGTCCCACAAGCGGGCAACCTCATTATTTACCCTTTCATACTTATAAGGGAATAGCCACACTTTTTGAGCTTGTGCAGAAGGAATACCGCTTTCACCAGAGGGAATGTCTAATTCGAGTTTTTCAGCAATCTGCTGAAGGTGTTTCAATCGTCGTTTAGAGCCATATTTATAGATATAACAAAAGAAGGTAAATGGATCTATTTCATTAAGTTCAATATCATGTTCTCCTGAACCAGCCTTGTCATTGAAAGGGCCAATTCCAATGGATTTGAGTAAATCAATAAGGTCCTGCTGAGAATTCT
>CAZMKA010000183.1:0-7352 GCA_964566605.1 uncultured Saprospiraceae bacterium
ATCAAGGTATTGCATGAAAGCGACTTAATTAATTTGTTTTTTGGCAACTTTATATAAGAAATTAAGCGATAATCAAGCTCTAGATCCTCAATAAAAACCTCCATTGTATCTATCTCGAGTTGCTTAGTCTCATTAACTTTCATCCAATCAATTCCATTCATTTTCACTTGACTAGAATTGATTAAATCTTTTGATTTTTTGAGAGATGGGAAAAGATATGTTTTCAGATCTGAATTATAAAGAATAAGATAGCCACTTTCATAGCTTACGTCAATCGAATCAGCTGGAATATTCAATAGATTGACTTTGGATTCTATCGTATCTTGAATTAAGTCATCACCCTTAAGAATCCAAAATACATAACCTCCAAAACCTATTAAAAGGAATAGAATAAATAAAATTAAAAGCCTATTAAAATTGATAAGTTGTTATTTAATAATGATCAATTTTTTAGTTGTTTTTACAGAGTTTGTCTTGTTGATTATTTCTATAAAATATTGGCCGCTTGGTATATCTTGGGTAAGTAATTGTACGGTGTTCTGATTATCGAATTCCTTTTTTAAGAAGCTCCTTCCTTGTAAGTCAATAATGGATACAGAACCATCATAAAAACCATCATAATGAATAAATAGTTCGTCAGATGCTGGATTCGGATACATTTGACTTACTTCAATATTAGTAGAGTTTACAGAACTAACATCATTGATTCCTTTACCGATAGTATAATCTCCAGGTAATGCATTTTCCCATAAAAGCGTTCCAGTTCCATCTACTGGAATACCTTTGAATAGTTCTGCATCAACAGGCTCCCATGCTATGGAAGGATCAGGTCTGTAAAACAACAATATTGAATCTTCACTTACTGCAGTTAATGGATAATCTAAATCATTATTAAATCTCCCATCATATGTAAATCGTAATCCCATATTATATTCACCTGAAAAATCGCCTATCACTCTCCAATAGTGTTTCGTGTTTAATTCAAAATCACCTTCTACTGTATTATTTTCTGGTGGTCCAAAAACATGTTCAACTCGAATATTTTGCTCTTCCGAAACGCTTATCATTTCAAATGAAATATTAGTTCTTGCAAATGTATAAAGCCCCGGTTCGGATATTATTAATTCATCTGCCATACGTGCTTGATTCAACAAATTATCTCTATTAAAAACGATTCGTTTAACATCGAAACCAGTATTTACTGTTAACTCATCATATTGTCCTGAGAGTTCAACCATTTGCAATTCTTCCTCACCATTATAACCAAATAAGTGTAAACTAATGGGAACTTCAGTGTGATAAAAATCTCCCCCATATAGCTTTTGTTGAGCATAGATCTGTGTTTCGAATAATCCATTGCCTAAATCTTCCGTTTTCAATGAATCTTCTACGAATACAGAAAATCCAGGATTATTAATCCATGCATCAAAAAATGGTGCCATATCTTTTCCTGTGCTAAGCGTTAATTGGTCTCTGAATTTTACAGCATCTAAGTGACTATATGCATATTCATCTAGGATTGATTTCATTCCTATGCTGAATAAGGTATCTCCTAAGTAACCTCTTAAATTATGAATCACACTTGCACCTTTTCTATAAGTATGTGTACCATAGGTGAATTCATTGGGCATATCTGTTAAAGAGCGAAAGATTTCGTCGTCAACATGAGCTCGATCCAGTACATATTTATGATTTGATTTTACTTGTTCTAGGAATTCATCTTTACCATATAAACATTCAGTAGTCAGGTGGGCGCCATATTCAGAAGGACCCTCTTTTATCCACATATCTCTTTCAGTACTCAAAGTCACTAGATTACCAAACCAGTAATGTGTTAATTCGTGAGCCATTAACCTATTATTACTTTCAGCATCGCCGTTTATAGAACTAATAGGATATGCAATGTGTGTAGGGTGTTCCATTGCTCCAACAGTAGTTGCAACATAAGCCACACGCTCCCACGGTTGTGCTCCATACCAGGATTCTATACAATCTATAGCTGCGGGTAAGTTACCCATAGACCCTTTCATTGCAGTTGAATCTTGTGGCTTTGCCATCAACTTTATATCTACAGGACCAAATGCACCATCATGCGTACTCCACATTGTATGATAATCAGCAATAGCAATACTAGTTTGGTATGTTGTAATTTCTTGATCCATAGCATAATTAGTAGTTGTTGTCCCATCACCATTATCAATTATACTTATTTCTGTCCCTACTGCATGAGCATTAAGAGAAGAGCTATGTTTCATAGAAATTTCATAAGTTGATCTTTCTTTAAAATTATCAAAACATGGAAACCAACCTCGACCATAATTATGTGGATTTGCGGAAATACCTATCCCCAAATTATAAATGTATCCACTTTCAGTTACTAACCCTCCGAATCCTGAAGCATCTCGAGTAGGATTTCCTTGATAATATACGTGAGCTTCAAAATTTTCACCCACTTCAAAAGGTGTATTGATATCAACAAATATTTGAAATCCATCATGGTCAAATTCTGCTAATTCACCATTAATAAAAACACTATCCACTTGCAAATCAAGCAAATCCAGTGTAAGATTGTCAGCATTTTCTATTTTTGCAGATAGTGAAACTATTGTATTTGCAACAAGATAAGGTGCAGAAGTCAGATCAACATTAATCGCATAATTCAGTACATCAAAAGTATCACTTCTTATTCCATCAGTATCAATAGGAGCCGGCGGTAAAAAGCCTGGAGCTACAATATGATCCGGAATATCACCATGACATGAAACAGGGTAGTCTATTTGGGTGAACCCAAAGAAAAAGGAAAAGCAAAATAATGCTGTTATGTAAAACCTTTGCATATACTTAAATTTTGTAATCTTAAAATTACGGATTTTCTTTTATTTAAATTGTTCAATGTAAGTTAAACAACGTTTTTATATTAATTATCGTTATGATGTCAGTGATAATTAATGAAGTTTCACTTTATGACAAATATATTGAATAAGACTTTTCGCTTTTGCATATTTATAGGAGTAATCCTATTCTTAAACTCTTGTAGTTTTAATGAATTCGAGAATTCAAATCGGATCATTGATGTGTCAAACGAAATCGAGCTGCGATTACTTCCAGACTTGAACGACAATACAAAGCTTAAGTGGTATATAGGAACTAATGAAAGTGCTTATTGTGAGGATGCATTCATTGAGACTCAACTCATTACAGAAGAGGCGAGACAAAATCTTTTGATTAAAGGTATAATAACTCCTTCCTTTTGTACAGATTTAGACAGTAGATTAATTTCAATAGAATCTTTCCCTAGCTTTGAAAATCGGATTATTGATATAGATTTTGCTGATGATATTTCTTCTTCATTAGCGATTAGCAAATCTGGTAATACTTATACAATTTCTCACGATGAAGTTGAATACTTTTCACTCGACCAGAATGAATTGATTATTGAAGAAAATCCTTTAATTTGGTTTGGATTAAATAATGATCTTGAAATAAATTCTTTTGAAATAAAAGAAGACTTTTATGATTTCATTGAAAACTATAATGTAAGTAATCTTCCTGATGGAGATTACGGATATGTTTACAGAAATGAAAAAACAGAGTATGCAATAAATCCTGACAATTATGTGAAGTATACAAATGCTTCGGCTTATATTTTGAATTCAGATATAAATTATGATGCTTTAAGACTAACACTCTATGAGTTCTCCAATCATTTAAAAGAAACTTTTCCAAATTTAGACTTTTTTATAGCAACGAATAAAGGAGACACTTTCTAATTTGGAACTTTCAGTTCTCTATTAATTTGTGATATTAGCGAGAACATCCATCAGCTTACTCACCATTTTTTTAGAAACATCTTTGTGAAGAACGAAACGCATTGTTTCTCCACTAATAGGCTTAGCAAGAATATTCTGATTGTTCAACTTATTGATAAATTGTTCTGAAGACATACCTTCTAAGTCAAATACGATAATATTAGTATGTACTGGAGCTACTGACTTTACATAAGATTGTTTAGAAAGTAAAGCTCCTATTACTTTTGCTCTATCATTATCTTCCTTTAATCTTTCTACATTATTTTTCAAGGCGTAAAGACCACCAGCGGCAATAATACCTGCTTGCCTCATTCCTCCGCCCATAACTTTACGAAACTTTCGCGCTTTCTTTATGAAATCAGCATTTCCTATTAACAAAGAACCTACGGGTGCACCTAGTCCTTTAGAAAGACATATGCTAATGCTATCAAAAAGATCACCTACATCATGAGTTGATTCTTTTGTTTCTACAAGAACATTGAAAAGCCTCGCGCCATCTAAGTGAAGTGAAAGATTTTTTTCTCTAGTTAAATTATAGATCGGCTTTATTTCATCCAGCGTATAATATGACCCTCCAGCTTTATTACATGAATTTTCAAGAACAACAAGTCGAGAGTTTGGCAACCAATCAAAATCTGGCCTAACGGCCTTTTCAATTTGATCAGCAGTAATTTTACCATGTTGGCCTTGTAATAAGCTGACTCCTACTCTACTATGATAAGCATATCCCGAAGTTTCATATTGATAAACATGACTAGTATAATCACATATAATATCATCTAAAGCTTGGGTATGGCACTTTATAGCTAGTTGATTAGTCATGGTACCTGACGGGCAAAAAAGAGCAGCTTCTTTATTAAACAAACGTGCCGTATAATCTTGTAACTCGTTTATTGTAGGATCTTCGCCGAATACATCATCACCAACAGGAGCAGAGGCAATGAATTCGCGCATTTCTTTGCACGGAACAGTAACCGTATCTGAAACTAAATTTATGAATTCCATTTATGATTGACCTGAATCGATTCCGTTTCTATTATTTAACTCGTCCCGAATTTTAGCTGCTTTCTCATAGTCTTCGTTTGAAAGGACCTTAGAAAGTAATTTTTCTAGATTCTCAACACTCATTTGTTCAATAGACAACTCTTCGACTTTTGGAGACGGTTTCTTTTTCTTTATAGACTTTCCTTGCTGAGCAGCTTCTTGTTCATCAAGCACTACACCTGCTTGTTCCATTATGAATTCATAAGTATATATAGGACATTCAAAACGAACTGCCATAGCAATTGCATCACTTGTTCGTGAATCAATTTCTATCAATTCACCATCCCTGAAACAAACCATTCTTGCATAAAAGATACCGTCTAGTAAATTGTTAATTACAATTTCTTTCAATGTTACATTAAATGCATCTAAGGTATTGCGAAATAAATCATGTGTAAGCGGTCTATTCGGTGCCATTTTTTCCATAGCTACTGCAATAGCCTGCGCTTCAAAACCTCCTATAATTATAGGTAATCTTCTATTTCCTTCCGATTCTCCAAGGACAACTGCATAATTATGAGAATTGGTCACGCTATGTGATAAAGCAACAATATCTAGTTCTACTTTCTTCATTTATGATTTAATTAGCGACAAGAATCACTGAATCTGTGAGAATAAATTATTTATAATTTTTTAAAAGTCAAGACACACATAGCATTTATTCAAAACTTAGATAGTAGACCTTTAAATCAATCTTACAGATAAATTATCTTAAGTAAATATATAAAAATTTATAATGAATAACTACCATATGAAAACTGCATTTTCAAAGAATTTAGTCTTGAAAATGCAGTTTATACTTTTAACACTTGTTTCTCAATGGGTTAAACCCAATTTGATTATTTATAGCTTCGCTTTACTTAATTAACTAGAAAGCACTGTTTTAAATGCTTCATTCAATTTTGGAACGACATCAAAAAGATCAGCTACAATACCATAGTCAGCAGCTTTAAAGAAAGGTGCTTCAGGGTCTTTATTTATAACCACTATCACTTTACTGTTATTGACTCCTGCTAAATGCTGAATTGCTCCACTTATTCCTATTGCTATATATAGGTTAGGTCTTATTGCTACACCTGTTTGGCCTACATGTTCATGGTGAGGTCTCCAATCTGCATCAGCTACTGGACGCGAGCATGCTGTGGTTGCCCCCATTGTTTTCGCTAACTCATCTATTATTCCCCAGTTTTCAGGACCTTTCATACCTCTACCAGCACTAACTACAAGCTCTGCCTCAGGAAGTGGCACCTCGCCATCAACTGTCTTTGTTTCCAATACTTTGATTGAAGATGCTGCCAATGCCACATCTGATTTTACAATTTCACTTGTACTGTCAGATTTAGCTGGCGGAACAGTATTACCGATAACAGTAATAACTTTATTCTCAGAATTCATCTTGTAGTCTGCTAACGCCTTACCACTAAATAAAGACCTTCTTAAAACAAAATCACCTCCATCTTGAGGCAGTGAATTAACAGCAGTAACTAAACCTGCATTCATTCTCACCGCAAGTCTACCTGCAACTGATTTCCCTTGAGATGAATGTGCGGCAACTATTATTTTTGAACCTATAGATTGAGCTAAACTACTAACAGTCTGAGCGAATTGTTTACTATCGAAACTTACAACTTCATCTGGAGCAATCTGATAAATTTTGTCAGCACCATAAGATGCTAATTCATCAATATTTTCAACTTTCCCTATTGTTACAGCGGACATGGTAACGCCAAGTTTATCCGCCATCATTCTACTATATGTTAGTGCTTCGAAGCTTGACTTCTTGCACGTTCCTTTTAAATTTTCTGCAAATACTAAAACAGACATATTTTTAATTTTTGATCTTTTTTTAAATTACTTTTTCTTCGTCTCTTAGCACACGTACTAAGTCTTCCAAATTATCCAAGTCATATAACTTCACACCTGATTTTGGTGGAGGTGTTTCATAATGGACAATCTCAACATGTTGTTCTGTATCAGCCGCCTCGATCACATCAACTGGCTTTCTTTTTGACATCATGATTGATTTCATATTGGGAATACGCTGAACAGCTAGACCTTTTGCTGCAGAAATGCAAAAAGGTGCTTTAACTTCTACAAGCTGGACTCCACCTTCGATATCTCTTTCTGCAGTAAAAGTGTCACCATTTTTTTCCATTTTAGAAGCAAAAGATACGAATGGAATATCAAGCATTTCACTAACTAAACTTCCTACCTCTGCCCCATTGTAATCAATAGTTTCTTTTCCAAAGAAAATTATATCTTGTGGATTAGTTTTGCAATAATTAGCAATTTGAGTTGCCACGTGGAAAGAATCTTTGGGCTCAGTATTTACTCTTACTGCTTTATCTCCGCCAATTGAAAGAGCTTTTCTAATAATAATATCTGAACTAGATTCACCTACGTGAAAAATAGTTACTTCTCCGCCATTTTCTTCTTTAAGTTCAATAGCACGCACTAGTGCATACCACTCATCATATGGATTCATAATATAATTTACTC
>CAZMKA010000184.1:0-7347 GCA_964566605.1 uncultured Saprospiraceae bacterium
ATGTTGAACAATACTATTCAAGATATATTGATTCGTAAAGCAAGATTAGACGGCAAAAATGCTTGTTGGGTACCAGGTACTGATCATGCCTCTATTGCGACTGAAGCAAAAGTTGTAAAAATGCTTCGTGAAGAAGGTATCAAAAAAAGTGATCTTGGAAGAGAAAAGTTTTTGGAAAAAGCTTTTGAATGGAAAGAGAAATATGGAGGGATTATCCTTCAGCAACTCCGAAAAATAGGAGCGAGCTGCGATTGGGATAGAACTGCATTTACGATGGATGAGACTCGATCAAAAGCTGTTATCAAAGCTTTCGTTGATCTACATAATGAAGGTAAGCTATATAGAGGAAACAGAATGGTAAATTGGGATCCGGAGGCTCAAACTGTTTTGTCCAATGAAGAAGTTATATATTCAACAGAGAATAGCAAACTTCATAAAGTCCGATATAAAATAGCAGGAACTGATGAATATATTGTCATTGCGACAACACGACCTGAAACAATCATGGGAGATGCTGCAATTGCTGTTCATCCTGAAGATCCTAGATATACGCACCTTAAAGATGCTAAGGCTATTGTCCCTATGGTAGATAGAGAAATCCCTATAATCTTTGATGACTATGTGGATCTTGAATTTGGAACTGGTGCATTAAAAGTAACTCCGGCTCATGATGTGAATGACTATGAAATAGGTAAAAGACATAATCTTGAAACCATTAATATTTTTCATCCCGACGGTAGACTTAATGAAAACGCTAAAGTTTTTATTGGAGAAGATCGTTTTGTCGCTCGTAAAAGTGCAGTGAAATTACTTGATGAAATTGGTGCTTTGGTCGAAGTTGAAGATTATCAAAATAACGTAGGGAGATCCGAAAGAACAAGAGCTATTGTAGAGCCTAGGTTGTCTTTGCAGTGGTATGTTGATATGAAAAAGTTGGTTAAACCTGCTTTGGATTCTGTAGAAAACGATATCGTTGAATTCTTCCCTAAAAATCAGAAGAACCTCTACAGACATTGGATGGAAAATATCAGAGATTGGTGTATTTCTAGACAATTGTGGTGGGGGCATAGAATTCCTGCATACTATATCGAAGATCAGGTTTTTGTAGCTGAATCTATTGAAGAGGCAATAAGATTGGCTGAAGCCCAAATGGGGCGTTCTGTCAAGGCTGAAGAGTTGAAGCAAGATGAAGATGTCCTTGATACTTGGTTTTCGAGTTGGTTATGGCCAATAAGTGTTTTCGATGGATTCGATTCCAAAGAAGAAATCGATTACTACTATCCTACAAGTGTGCTTGTAACGGGTTGGGATATAATTTTTCTATGGGTAGCACGGATGATTATGGCGGGTTACGAATGGAAAAATGAAAAACCATTCCAACATGTATACTTTACAGGAATGGTTCGTGATAAAAAAGGACGTAAAATGTCTAAGTCTTTGGGCAACAGCCCGGATGCGCTTAAACTCATCGAAGAGTATAGTGCTGATGGAGTAAGATTCGGGATGATGAATAGTTCTCCAGCTGGAGGTGATTTATTATTCGATGAAAAACTATGTGGTCAAGGGAAAAATTTTATCAATAAAATATGGAACGCTTTAAAGCTAATAAAGAGCTTCGATATAGATAAAAATAAGGTGGCTTCTGCCAAAAATAAAGTAGCTATTCAATGGATTAAAAACGAAATGAGCCGAACGTTAAAACAGGTTGAGAAAGATTTTACATCTTACCGTTTGTCGGAAGCTCTTACAACGTTATACAGTTTCATCTGGACAGAATTCTGTAGTTGGTTCCTTGAAATGATTAAGCCTGAATATGGTGGGACAATAGACCAGGAAACTGTAACAGAGACTTTGGGAATTTTTGGTGATATGATGGTGATGTTACACCCATTCATGCCTTTCCTTACTGAAGAAGTTTATCATCTTTTAAAAGAACAAGAAACAGATTGTTGTGTTTCCAAGTATCCAACATTACCTGAAGCAGACGAGGTATTTCTTAATGAAATTGCAGAGCTGAAGACATTAATCAGTTCAACGAGAGATGTTCGAAATAAAGCGCAATTAAAGAAATCATTGAAAGTTGATTTATGCTATACTAACGATAATGCGTTATTTTCTAAAGATAATAAAGAAGCTTACATTAGTATTTTGAAACAGCTTGCAACAATTGAAAATGTAACGATACTTGAAGGGGATGATGCTCATTTAACAGCTTACTTGAGTGGGACCTCAAAGTATTTTATCGATTTGCCATTAGAACTAGATGCTGATGAAGAATTGAAGAAGATAGAAGATGAGATTGTTTATTTAAACGGATTTATAAAGTCTATAAGCAAGAAACTCAGCAATGAACGTTTTGTAAATAATGCACCTGCAGTTGTTGTGGATAAAGAACGTAAGAAGTTAAGTGATGCTGAAGCTAGAATAAAAATATTGGAAGAGAATAAGGCTAAATACCAGTAACTTATTCATCTATTAATGCGAAAGAATAGGGTGAACAACAATCAATTGTTCACCCTTTATTTTTTTTGGGCTCGAGCCCAAAAACAAAAGAAGCTAAATCACTACGACTTAGCTTCTTTTGTATACTATATTATCTTTACAAAAGAGCTTTGCTTCATTACTTTTTCAAGTGTTTTGCGAAGAAGCCCATCATTGATTGGTATAATTCAATTCTATTCTCTTCGTGACCGAAACCATGCCCCTCATTATATTTTACCATATAAGGTACATCAACATTACGAGCTCTTAACTCGCTTACTATCTGATCCGATTCGTTGATATTAACTCTTGGATCATTGGCGCCTTGAACAACGAATAATGGCTTTGTAATCTTATCGACATGCAATGCTGGACTCACTTCCTCCATAATCTTCTTCTCTTCTTCATTTGTCTCATCATACCATTGCTCATAGAATTGAGCCATAAATGGTTTCCAGTATGCAGGGAATGAATTTACGAACGTAAATAAATTCGAAACTCCCACATAATCAACTCCACACGTATATAAATCCGGCGTTTTTACTAAACTTCCTAATGTGGCTAAACCTCCATAACTCGCACCATAAATCGCAACTCTATTGCCATCAATGAAATCCATCGTTTTAGCGTAAGCCACAGCATCTTCTAAATCATTCAACATCTTCCTCCCTATTTCCTTGCTTCCCGCCAAATAATGACTTTTTCCATATCCTCCTGAACCTCTATAATTTACTTGCAAGGTAGCATATCCTCTACTTGCAAACAATTGAGTCTCGGGATTAAATCCCCAGTTGTCTCTTGGTCCGTAGGGGCCTCCATGTGGATTGATTATTAAAGGAACTTTATTTCCCGCTTTAGCCTCATTCGGAATAGTCAAATATCCATATACTGTCAAACCATCTCTAGTTTTATAGACTATTGGTCGCATCTCAGCCATGTCTTCCTCTTTTAATTGAGGCATCATGTCAATGATCTCCTTAAAGCTGTTTTTATCTACATCGTAAAGAAAATACTTACCATATAGCTTGTCTGATGTTACATAGATTAGGTACTTATCTTCATTTTCTGTTTTACTGGAAATAGAAAATTGTTTATCCCCAAATTGTTCTTCGAACTTTGCATGCAAGGCTTTATAATGTGCACTTACAGGGATGATTTCTTGCTTTTCTCCAGTATAATAATAGTAATCAACTTCATAATCTCTTTTTCTTGATCTAGAAATTCCTGATACATCATAGATTTCGTTATTATATACCTTCTTAAGAGTTTTCATATTTGCTATATCCATCAACAAAATTTCATTTGTGTTGGATTCCAAATTACTTACGACATAGACATGATCAGGATTATCAGATGTGTAGTCAAATCCTTGAATGTAAAAGTTATCTTTCCACGTTGTCTCGATCAGCTCTGAAAACTCTTCTTCTCCATTCTTTTTATAGTATAAAACATAATTCACACCGTTTTTTTGCTTAGTGTAAGCTCTTAATATTCCATCCTTATCGAAAGTATAACCAGCTATAGGATTTGCTGGGTCAGGGTTAGTGTAGAGTTTTTCTAATTCTCCCGTAGTTACATTCAATTTATAAGGTTCGAATACTTCAGGATTATCTTTATTCATTTGGATAATCATATATTCTTTTTGGTCAGGTAAGCTATTTAAAATACTTGCTCTAACTCCATCAAATGGTGTCATATCTTTAAGATCCGATCCATCTAAATTTACTGAATATATATGATAGTTTTCATCTCCACCTTTATCGCTTACAAACAATAATCTTTTATTATTTGCCCAGCCGTAACCACGCACTAATTCTTCACTTTCCTCTATAACCATTGTTACTTCTTCTGTATCTGTATTTTTGACATACACATGATTCTTTCCATTTTCATCTCTTTCTCTAAAGGAAACATAAGTTCCATTAGGGGAAAATTGAAAACTTGACTTTTCTGGTTTTTTGAAGTAATCAGAAACACTATAAGCGAATTCGCCTGTTTCTAAACGGGCTAGTTCTTGGAGTTTCTCAGTTGAAGAGGGGAGTGTAATATCACCTGGCAGTTCTTTTTCTGCAATTTGTTCTTGTCCATTCATAGAATGCAAATTTATACATAGTATGAATAATAGTATTAAATTTAATTTCATTATTAGATTGTTTTATCTAAAATAATGAGTTTTGTTTAATAGGCACAATTAATTCGACTAATGAGTAAGAAAATGCGATAGGAATTAATCTTGGAAATTGATATATTAAGCTTTAACTGCTATAGAAGAAGTGAGTTATTAAATTCAGAGATTAACTTTAATCCTCGTCCTCATCATCGTCATAAGCTAGATCATCATAATGAGATTTAATGCTTGCTCTCAGTTTTCGCATATATTCCTCTTGTAACCACTTTCTGTAGTTCAATGTGCTCTTGGTTATACAGTAAGCATAAGCCTTTACCCGGTGATTAATGTCAGGTGCTAATAATCTAGCCAATGACCATGCATCGAATAAGTCTTCGGAGTTTTCGAGACATATCTTTTTATGTTGTTCGACGGAGTATTCAAGAACCATCTGTGGTCTTTCTCTCTTTTTCACTACTTCATCGTATGACTTATTTATGTCAAAAGTTACGTCTTCAGAATTGGCAAATTTTTCTCTTAATTCCTGAGGCATCACATACTTGAATCGACGCTCGAGTTCGGCATCTGCCATAAGGTTTTCAAGATAGAAGTCTGGGTTTATAAAGATTTTTTGCCAATCGATAGGTCCATCCCATGCTCCGAATCTAGCTACATTATTACCTAGATCAATGATGTTGAATTCTTTCTTGTTATTTAAAATTCTTGATCCTCTACCTATCATTTGGAAATATAGAGTTAATGATCTTGTTGCTCTATTTAGTACAATTGTTTCTACAGTAGGCTCATCGAATCCAGTGGTAAGAATTGATACTGACGAAAGGATAGCATCTGGTTTGTTTTTAAACCACGTAAGAATTTCTTGTCGCTCTTTTTTTGAGTGCGTATTGTCTAAGTGCCTTATGTCAAATCCAGCTTCCTTAAAAGTGTTATATACATAAATTGATGTCTTGATACCGTTGTTGAATATCAATGTCTTTTTACCTTTACTTCTTTGATTATATGAGTAAAGGAGCTTTTCTCGCATATTGTAATTGGTATACAAAGCTTCTGATGACTTCACTGTATAATCACCATTCATACCTATCTTAAGTGAAGTCAATCCTACATCGTAAGTAAATACCTTAGGCGATGCTAAAAACCCATTTTTGATTAAGTTAGGAATGGATTCTCCTATGATTAGATGTTTATAATTGTTTTTCATCGGCAACTTCATATTCGAACTTAATGGAGTTGCAGTGACACCAAGTATGGTAGCTTGGTCAAAAAACTTAAATAATTTAGTAAATGAGTTATAATGCGCTTCATCAATAATAACTAAACCAACATTCGCAACGTCGATTACTTCATCATTCAATCGATTGTTCAATGTTTCAACCATTGCAACAAAACAACGATATGGATTTTCGTTTGGAAGTGCTTTTACAGTAGAATCAATGATTTTATTGGAAACTTCGAATTCATCAAGCATTCTAGATGTTTGCTTGCACAGTTCTATTCGGTGAGTGAGGATCATGACTTTTTTATTCATCTCCTCTATATACCTACGTGTGATTTCAGAGAAAATTACTGTTTTCCCTCCTCCTGTAGGTAATTGAAATAAGATATTTCCCTGAACTTCAGGGTTTTTAAGTTTCTTGAATATATCATCCAAGGATTTCTTCTGATAATCGTATAATTTTTTACCGATTACCTTTTCCTGCTTATCTGTTGACTCGACGATCCTAAAATTTAAAGTATGAAAAATGTAAAAATATAAAGTTTTATAGCATTTAGGTAAACCTAATGTGAATTATGTATTAAAATATTAATTTTTGTTGTCTTGAGGTCGATTTAAATAGCTATTTAGACTCTATGAAACTGAATATATTTATCAATATATTTTTCATACTTTATACCAATTCTGCTTTAGAATTTCACATACTTTCAAGTTTAAAAAAGCAAATGCATCCTTGAAACTAAAGCAGAATTGATAGTAAAAGTCAACTTAATCTTTCTCGGGACTCATCATTTTATATACGAGACCTGCTAAAATAGCTCCTACTATAGGTGCAACCCAAAACAACCATAATTGTCCCAGTGCATCTCCACCTGCAAAAATTGCTTGGCTGGTACTACGAGCTGGATTAACTGAAGTGTTTGTTACTGGTATACTTATAAGGTGAATCAAAACAAGTCCTAAACCAATAGCTAATCCTGCAAATCCTTTTGGTGCTTTAGAGTGTGTAGCTCCTAGGATGATGATAAGAAACATGAAAGTCATAACTATTTCACACACAAGTGCTGCTGTCATACTATAGCCACCAGGTGAAAATTCGCCGAATCCGTTGGAAGCGAAACCACCAATCTCATAGTCAGCTTTCCCACTTGCTATCAGGTATAAAACGCAAGCACCCACAATTCCTCCCAGAACCTGTGCGACAATATATGGTAAAAGATCTTTAGCATCGAATCGTCCACCAATCCATAGTCCTATGGAAACAGCCGGATTCAAGTGACATCCTGATATATGCCCTATAGCATAGGCCATAGTAACTACTGTAAGACCGAAAGCAAATGCCACACCAACGAACCCGATACCAAGTTCAGGGTAAGCTGCTGCTAAAACTGCACTTCCACAACCTCCAAGTACAAGCCAGAATGTGCCAATAAATTCTGCGATTAATTTTTTCATAATATTTAGGTTTGATTATTAATTAGTTAATTAATTTTTGGGCTTTAAGCCCAAAGTGTACTAAATC
>CAZMKA010000185.1:0-280 GCA_964566605.1 uncultured Saprospiraceae bacterium
TTCATAATCACTATATTTTTTAATTAGTAATTCTGGCTTTTAGGTTTCTTTGGGCTTTAAGCCCAAATGTCATATGACACAAATATATAATATAACACAAATTTCAAGCCACTTATTTAATAAAGTGACGTATAAGTTTCTCTTATTACACAAAAGTGATTTAAATATTAATTCTTTGAAGATGATTTTTTATCGAACAACTTGCTTTTATTTTCTTGCTGTTCTTCGTCAGTTTTACCTGCTGGCGTAAAATTAGACTGATCAAAAACTGCATCTTGGT
>CAZMKA010000185.1:290-7318 GCA_964566605.1 uncultured Saprospiraceae bacterium
CCATCAGGTACTGCAGTATTTCCTGAACTACCAGGTATTCTAGATTTCACTTCCATAAGATGATCAATAACAATCGCATCGAAATCATCATCATATTGAATAATCATACTTACATCAGCTGCATAATTATATATTCTTCTCGTTTTTACAATGTCCCTGCTTTCTTCCAATCGCTCTACAAAAACTTCTGCGCCGAACACTGGCTCTTTATCTTCAAACCGTAAAACATCAATTACTTTACGCTTTTCATATGCAGTAGGTTGTGCAAAAGAAAACATTAAATACATGGTTTCGCCTTTGGATTCAAAAGGAATAATATGATAATATATTCCACTTAACCAGTCTTTGTAACTGGTTTCATTATATTCAATATCCTCTAGATAATTCGTAGATTTCAGCTTAAAAACCTCTCCTGATTTCAGTTGAATAAAACCAGATTCCGTTGTAATATCTTTTTGATCTACAATATGATATGTATAGATTTTGAACATGGAATCCGGAGACATTTTACCATAGATGAAAGGAATTTCCTCAAGATTTTTCTCCCAAGAGCCTTTGGAATAAAGGCATTCTTCAAATGTAGAAGAAAACTTTTGATGTGCTCGAAGTCTATTCGCATAGCTCTCAGCATTAATCATTGCATCACTATAAAAATACAGATCTTGAATGATATTGTTATCCTGATTTTGGGCGTAAGCCCCAGAAATGAAACATAGGAAAATAAACAGAATGGAAACTCTCATATCAGCATAACGAATGAAAACATTAATTAATTACTGAGTATTAACTTTTTTTACTAGTCCTAGGTAATTAGGATAGTCACCTACACTGTTATAAATAAAATAATTGACTACCTTTTTATCCTCTATGATGAATACTCCTGGCATTTGGTTAGGATCTCCTATCAAGCCTGTAGAAGGAATATTACCTTTTATACCAGCTCGTCCCATTCCTAAAAAGCTTTTGAAGCCAAACAATTGCTTGAAGTCACCTTTTGCTAAACCAAATGACATATATAAATCCTTATTGATATCGGAGATATGCTGAATGTCAGGTATTTTATACGTTTCGAATATTTCATCAGCTATTTCATTTTTGGCCATATGGACAAAAACAACCTCAACATTCATCTCATTTAATTTAGAACGAATTTTTCTTATATCTTTTAAAGCCTCACGACAAAAGATACAAGCAAGATGCCTTAAGAAGATAAGTAAAACCTTCTTATTTTGACTGATTTCAGCGACTGTATTACCTGCATTAGTTTGCATACGCTGAAATACCGAATTATCATTTAGTACGAACAAATAATATATATTTAAAAAAGGGGACGAATTACTTCATCCCCCTTATACTTTAATTAAGCATTCATCTTATTGAACAAATCAATAACGTCTTGTACATGCTTCGCAGAATTATTTAAGTCTGCAGTTTCTTTCTCATTAAGTTTCAGTTCAAGAACTTCCTTTATTCCTCCTTTACCAAGCTTTACAGGTACTCCAAGGAATATATCATTTAGTCCGTACTCGCCATTTAGTCTTGCACACACTGGGAAGATTCTATCTTCATCTCTTACTATTGCCGCAACCATTTGAGCTGCAGCTGCACCTGGTGCATACCATGCACTTGTTCCCATCAACTTCACTAATTCACCACCACCTTTCTTAGTTCTTTCAACTATCTCATCTAGTCTTGATTCAGAAATAAGATCTGTAATAGGAATTCCTGCTACATTAGTAAATCTAGGAAGAGGAACCATCGTATCACCATGACCACCCATAAGTAAAGCTTGAATATCTTTTACAGAAACTCCTAGCTCCATACTCAAGAATGCTCTATATCTTGCAGTATCGAGAATTCCAGCCATTCCAAATACTTTCTTATCATCTAAACCAGAAATTTTATGACAAGCATAAGTCATAACATCAAGAGGATTCGATACTATAATAAAGATAGGGTCTTTACTGTGCTCTAGAATAGACTTTGTTACAGCACCGACAATCTTAGCGTTTGTAGAAATTAAATCATCTCTACTCATCCCTGGTTTTCTAGGAATTCCTGCTGTGATAACAACGATGTCACTATCAGCTGTATCTTTGTAATCATCAGTTCCTACTAATCTTGTACTATAATAATCAACAGATGCTTGTTGGTAAGAATCAAGAGCTTTACCTTTAGCGAAATCTCCTTTTATATCCAAAAGAACTACTTCTCTTACGATATCTTTATGTGCTAATACATTTGCTACTGTGGCTCCTACATTCCCTGCTCCAACAACGGTTACTTTACTCATTTAATTTTGTTTTTTCAAAAAAGTGAACGCTGAAACAAAAATCTTGTTCAGCAAAATATAAAGAAAACTCAAATATATTAATAATCTTTATAATTATGTCTTTGCTTTTTATAGCTAGTAATACATAATTCTTTAATATATTGTTAAAAAACACAAATAATAGATAGCCAGCTGACAATCTAAAAGTAATATTATAATTAGTTTTGTTTTCAATAATTTAGTGGAAGACTATTTATCTTTCATTTTAACACTAAATAACTATAAACCTTAGATAATGAGAAATACATTTTTATTGATTTTCTTGAGTATGATTTTTTCTAATACTATTCATTCGCAATGGTGTGGAAATGTAGCTTCCGAAATAGATGTACAAAGACTATTGAATAACAAGAAAGCAGTTGCAAACGGTATTTCTGTACGAAACGGAGTTACTGTTTATGTTCCTGTAACATTTCATATCGTTAGTGATGCTAATGGAAATGGTGGCCTTACTGAAGATTTCATAGCAACTCAAATGTGTAGATTAAATGAAGATTATGCTCCACTTGACATGGTTTTCTATCTTAAGGATCAAACATTTAACTATGTAAACCACACAGCCCTTTTTAATGACCCCACTTCATCAAGTGGAGGAACGCGAATGGTTATAGAAAAAGCTGGTGCAGGCTCGAACAGTATCAATGTTTTTATTACTCAAAGTGCCAATACAGACGGATTGGGTACAACATTAGGTTACTATGATCCTAATTTAGATCTTATTGTGTTGAGAAAAGATCAAGTAAATGCAACAACTGGTACATTATCTCATGAGTTAGGTCATTTCTTTTCTCTTCTTCATGTGTTTAATGGATGGGATCAAGAAGCATGGGATGAAGATATACACGGTATTCCAGTAAATAGTCAATATAGTCCAGGTGGCGTTTTAAACGAACTTGCAGATGGTTCTAACTGTGCAATTTCAGGAGACTTTTTATGTGATACGCCAGCTGATTACAATCTTGGTTTTAGTTGGACTGGATGTTCTACTTACGGAGGTGGTTGTCAAGACGTTAATGGAAATGAACTTGATCCACAAGAAGATAATTACATGAGTTATTTCATAGGTTGCAGTCAATATGTTTTTAGTAACATGCAACAAGAAATGGTGCTTGCCGATTATGATTCACCTGCTAGAAACTTTTTAAAAGTTGGTTATGTACCTAACACTCAAGCTTTAGGTGAAGTAACAATCACTGGACCTCAAGATGGAGCTGTAGAAAGCACATATAACGATGTAATGTTGGATTGGGAAGATACTGACAATGCAATAGGTTATGTTGTTTCAGTAAAAAGATTAATAACTGAAAACAAATATTACACAACGAGCTCTTATTTGAATTTACCAGAACTAGATTCGGGGAAGAAATATACATGGAGAGTGATGCCGATTAGCGAAATAGGTGGATGTGGAGAATTTACTGAATTCATCGAATTCACATCTGGAACAGTAGCATCTAATAATGAAATAGAATTAGTTGACTTAGCAATCAAAAACACAATAGTTAGTAACGAGACTGTACTATTTGAAAGTAATAGGACAATGGATTTATCTATTCAACTTTACAATGTATCAGGACAACTTATTTCTTCAACAACTAACAACTTTCTTGCAGGAAGCAATGTTTACAGTACTCCTGAGGAGTTAAAAACAGGAATGTATTTTCTTAGAATAGTAGACGAAGCGAATGCTGGCAAAACTTTCAAGATAATAATAAGCGAGTAAATTAAAATTTTTAAAAGAGAAATAAGAATTGATGAAAACGACAATAGTGCTTTTTTTTACTTTCCTTTTTTTTGGGGCTTATGCCCAAAATTCGAACTTCTGTGGTACGCCACATGATGCTGAAGGAGAGAAATTTCTTACTAATTACTTTGAGGGAAAAGTCCAACTAAAAAACACAACCGATATTATTTGGGTTCCTATGACTATTCACTTAGTATCTCCATCTAATGGTTCTATACCTGGATTCAGAGAAAAAGAAGCAGGTATTGCATTGTGTCAATTGAATGTCGATTTCGAACCAACAGGAATACAGTTTTATATATCCTCTTTTAATTACATAGCCAACGACAATTACTACGATCATACTTTCCAACAAGGATTTCAAATGATGGAGTTCAATAATGTAAATGGTACGATTAACTCATACTTTGTATCGAGTCCAGCTGGAAATTGCGGATACTTTTCACCAAGTGGAGGTGCTGTTGCGTTAGCTTTTGGTTGTTCAGGTCCTTTTTCTCACACTTGGGCACATGAAATAGGTCATTATTTATCTCTACCTCATACATTCCGAGGATGGGAAGGAGAAGATTATGAACAAGGAGATATTGCGCCGAATGTAGTCAATGGTTCTTTAGTAGAAAGAGCAGCAGATACACTTAATTGTGCAAACCAAGCTGATAGATTCTGTGACACCCCAGCTGACTACCTATCTTTCAGATGGAATTGTAATAATAACAACGAAAGTTCTGTAACGCAATCTGACCCTGACTCTACAGAATTCCGTAGTGATGGCACTTATTTCATGTCATATTCTAATGATGCCTGTATGGATAAATTCTCTATGCTACAACAAGATGCGATGGTAGTTAATTTACAAACGACCAAACCAAATCAAATTGACTCAGATTACGTACCTATTGAAATTGATTATGAAAATATCTATCAGGTTTATCCTATTGATCAAGAAATTGTAAATGATGATGACGTTCTCTTACAATGGGAAGATGAAGGACAAGATATTATAGGCTACCATTTAGAAATGAGCAAATTTGAAGGATTCAATTTCATATTTGAAGATGTTTTTGTAATAGGTACATCATACATGATTAATGATTTACAAAATGACGATGAATTCTTTTGGAGAATTACTCCAGTAACTAAAAGTGGTAGTTGTAACGAACCAATAGTTAATTCTTTCATCACAAGTTTTGTAGTTTCTACGCAAGATTTAGAAAAACAAGAAAATTTAACATTAAGTCCAAATCCAAATAACGGGTCTTTTATCTTATCAAGTGATGTGGAATTAAACGGTACTATTCGTATTTACAACATGCATAGCCAATTGATTTACAGTGAAAAAGCAACTAATTCAAAATCACAATCACTTAATATTATTACACCATCTGGACTGTATATTTTACAAATTGATTTAAACGGAAAAAAAATCAACAAGAAATTTATAGTCCAATAATCAAACTGATTATTACTTTTGTGCAAAATCCAATAAATAAATGAATCTTCACGAATACCAAGGTAAAGAATTATTATCTTCTTATGGTGTAGCTATCCAAAGAGGTGTAGTTGTAAATAATGAATCTGAAATAGATTCTGCAATATCAAAATTAAAAGAAGAAACAGGGACAGAGTTCGCTGTAGTAAAAGCTCAAATCCACGCAGGAGGAAGAGGAAAAGGAGGCGGAGTTAAGCTAGGCAAAAATGACGCTGAAGTAAAAGAACATGCTCAAAATATTTTAGGGATGATGCTTAAAACACCACAAACTCCAGGAGGATTAGATGGTGAAGGAAAATTAGTTCGTAAAGTTCTTATTTGTGAGGACAGTTATGCACCTGATTTCGATGCATGTAGTGAATTCTACGTGAGTATCATGCTTGATAGAGAGCAAAAGAAAAATGTTATTATATACAGTACTGAGGGAGGAATGAATATTGAAGAGGTAGCAGAAGAAACTCCTCATTTAGTACATAAAGAACATATTCATCCGCATTTAGGACTTCAAGGTTTTCAAGCGAGAAAAATCGCTTTTAATCTTGGACTAAGTGGTCAGGCATTCAAAGAAATGACTAAATTCATTTCGAAATTATACCAAGCATTTCTAGGAAGCGATGCTTCTTTATTCGAAATCAACCCTACTTTAAAAACAGCAGATGATAAAATCATAGCTGTAGATTGTAAAGTAAGTTTAGATGAGAATGCCCTTTTCCGTCATCCAAAATTAGCAGAGTTAAGAGATACTGATGAAGAAGATCCTACAGAAGTAGAAGCTGGATCATATGGCTTGAATTATGTACAACTAGACGGGAACGTTGGTTGTATGGTAAATGGAGCTGGTCTTGCAATGGCAACAATGGATATTATTAAATTATCAGGAGGATCACCTGCAAACTTCCTTGATGTAGGAGGTACGGCTGATGCTGCAAGAGTAGAACAAGCTTTCAGAATTATCATGAGAGACGATAATGTGAAGGCTATTCTTATCAATATATTTGGTGGAATTGTACGATGTGACAGAGTTGCACAAGGAGTAGTTGATGCTTACAAAAACATAGGTGATGTTAAAATACCTATTATTGTAAGGTTACAAGGAACAAATGCAGATATCGCAAAGAAATTGATAGACGAGTCTGGACTTGAAGTTCATTCAGCAATACAATTAGCTGAGGCTGCTAAGCTCGTTGAAGATTTGATAAAATAAAAAAATCTATGAGCTAAAGATTTTGAAATTGCATGAACCTGAAATATGGTTCATGCTTTTTTGTTTTGGGGTTAACCTTAAATTATTTTATGTATTGCTTATTACCTTATGAATTAATACCATTTCTGCTTTTAGGATTCTCTTATTTTCAAGATTTTAAAAGCAATTACTTCCTTAAAATTACTTCCTTTCTTGTATTATTATCCTAATTTCAATTGAATCATTATCTACTTTGGGTTTGCTATATAGAAAATTAGTG
>CAZMKA010000186.1:0-7308 GCA_964566605.1 uncultured Saprospiraceae bacterium
CCCAGAAGGGAGAAGGATTGAGGTTGAGGGTGAACGAACGTTTTTAATATTTTAATCTACTAGGAATACGTTAGTCTAGAAACTAAATCTATCAACTATTAAAGAAGTTTATCATTTATTTCTTTTTGAATAAACCGACAACTCCTCCAAGTAAGGCTATCAATATAACAATATAAACTCCGTCATATACAGATGCTTCTACTGGATTAAACGCAAAAAGATTTGTTACAAATCGATCAATACAAGCAATAGCTCCTACTGCTAAACCAACAGTAGCACCTTTTACAAATCCCCACATATTAGTTTTGCTTATTAACCATGCTAATATTAATGCGTAAACTAGCATGGAAATTCCATTTATAATCATAGGAACTGCAGAAGACTGAACCTCTACACCATTCTTGCGGAAAATATCATTTTCGAAAGTTAAATTGTTGGCGGCTGCCCAAGCGTCTTGAAATAAAGCACCATACCATAAAAATCCGAATCCCATACCTACTACTAAGCAAATAGGGATAGCTAACCAGTTTAGTTGTTTCATTAAATTGATTTTTTGTTAGTTAAATAAATTGAATTTTTAGCAAACTTATTTAGCTTAAGATTCTATATAAAACTTCGAATACACGATAGTCTACGAATTAAAACTGAAACAAGTTGGCGTGTAATTCGATTTAAATATAAGAAAAAAGCATAACTATTGACATGACAATCATCAAAGCATTTTCTATAAAAGTAGCCTCTGTCATAGGTAAATTAAGAACAGAACCTAGGCAAGCGCACTTAATTTGTTTTTTGGAAATGAGTGTTCTAGTTACCCCATAAGTTGTTACCCCTAGAATTACAATCGTAAGAATCAAAGCGACAAGAATATTCCATCGGAACAAAAACATTAAACCTAATCCAAGTTCTATGAACGGGTAAATCTTAGCATAGAAGGGTAGTGCCTTTGAAAGTGGATCATACATTGAAAATGATTCCGCAAATCCTTTAATGTCAAGAAATTTAAAGAAAGAAAAGACAATGAAAAACAAGCCCATGAAATCCATCATTGCAATATTAAGATTGAATTCTTTAAAATTCATGAGAATACTAGCAATGGTTATGTAAGCTAAGATTAAGAATAACGGTTTTAATTGTTGGATTTTTGAAGTTGATTCAGCGGATTTAGCTTGAGTAGTATCTGAGCTAACTGAATATTTAGCTGGAAGCGAATCTTCAATAACGGACGGATTTATATATTCGTCAAGCTCAATAATGGCTTCATTTTTTTCGAGGCTAACAATGGCTGATTTATATCCAGGAAGTTTGGATATAGTTTCTTCAACATGTCTCTTGCAGTTATTACAAGTCATTCCCTCAACTGAATATGTATATTTCATCTTAAAGTACTTCTATTTTCAAGGGACGAAGTTCGTGATTTAAAATGAAGAAAAGGGAAATATGCTAAAATAGATGATTAGAAATTAATTTTTACCTATAATATTCGTTTTATAAAAATAATTTCTTGTAAATTTGCGCCCCGAGAATAATGGCCCAGTAGCTCAGCTGGATAGAGCAACACACTTCTAATGTGTAGGTCCCAGGTTCGAATCCTGGCTGGGTCACATTCGGTTAAGAAGCTCGTCTAATTCAGACGGGCTTTTTTTATGTGTCATTTTTGATTTTCGAGCTACCATATTATCATCTAACTATTTTTGCGGAAGTTAAATTTCATTCATTCCAACAGCCCGTACATTAAATGTTAAATGTAAAAGAAAAGTAATGAATAAGGCAACTTTATAAGTAGATTAGCAGTCCTTTAAGTATATAAATAATTGAAAATCAATTATTATACAGATTGAACTCTATAATCTAAAATAAACTGCAATAATGAAATTTAAAATGTTCCTTTTCTTATTTTCAGCTTCCATGTGGATTGCGTGTAATGGGAATTCCTCCTCAAAAGATTCTTCGGAATCACAACCTATTGAAATTCAGAAAGAAGTTATGGAGAATGATTCTATAACTAACGTATTGAATGAAAAGATTGAACATATTGAAGATGCGTCCAACAAATTAGATGAACTTTTAAAAGATATAAATTAAGATGAAAAAGCTAACAATAATATTATGTACTGCGCTATTCGCGCTTTTTTATGTTCCATCATTTGCCCAACAAGGAAATGGAAAAGTTAAAAAAGAGAAAGCGTCAAAAGCGATGAAAAAAGATAAGGTTGATCAGGCGAAATCAATGGGAGATGAAGTTATCGAAGAAGGAGAAGAGGTGGTCAACAAAGGCAAAGCAAAGGCAAATAAAGTAAAGGGGAAGAAAGATAAAATAAAAGGAAATAAAGACAAGGCTGAAGTCCAAAGCGAAAAGTTGAATAAGGGAAAAGAGAATTCAAATGAGATGAAAGGAAAGGGAAAAGAAAAGGCGAAAGAAGGAAAGGAAAAAGCAAAAGATAATGCGAAGAAAGCAAAAGAGAAAAGTAGAGAAGCAGAAGAGAAAGAGAAGGAAGCGAAAGAAAATAAAGGAGATAAAGGAAATCAATACGGAAAGAATAAAGGTGATTTGAAAGGAAAAGAATTTGGGCAAGAACGAGCTGCACAAGCTAAGCTTTTGAAAGAAGAGAAGAAAAAGGAATTGGATTCCAAAGTCGCAAATGGGAAGGATAAGGTAAAGGAAGCAAAAGAAAAGATTGAAAAAGCAGAAAAAGACTTAGAAAAGCAGAAGAAGGAAAAGAAAATTTCAACAGAGGCGTACGAAGCAAAAAAAAACAAATTGGAAAAAGCGAAGAAGGCCGTGAAAACGCTGGAAAAAGAAGTAAATAACGATTGATTATATATGTCAACAGATTTCGTTTGAACCTTATTTATTAAGGTGTTTTGTTGTTTCTTTTTTGGGCGAAAGCCCAAAGCCCTTGACATGAAATGTGCAAGAAAATCCGCTGAGACGCAATGATGTTGGTGGTTATAGGTTTTCGTAGGACGAGAAATTTTGGTTCACATCAACGGAGGATTACTTGTTTGTTATTAAGTTTTTTTATTGTATTCTTTTGGGCGAAAGCCCAAAGTAAAAGAATATAAATGTGCAAGAAAATCTGCTGAGATGTAATATTGGTGGTTGTTTTAGCTTTTCGTAGGACGAGCAATTAGAGCTAAAGTCTACATCATATTTGCGCTAAATTATTAATTTCATGAAATTATATTCATAAGTAGAATTTCTGTCTTCTAATATTCATATTACGTAATTTTTAAAACTAATTGCGGCATTAATTATTATGTATAAAATATAATTTTTGCATGAAATTATCTTATTCAAGTTTCAAAGATGAGGATCTTTTTATCCTTACAGATTTTAGGTGCGACCATTCACAAGAGTTATTTAGTAAACAAGGATTATACAAAGTTTTGTGGAATCGTGACAAACCAGTCGATGTAAAGGTTGATGATTATAGACTATCTTTATATAAGGATGAAGTTATTTTTTGTACACCACTTAATGTAATAGATGTACCACTTGATAATTCAGGAGTAGTAGCTTTTGTCTTTAATAAACAATTTTTCTGTATCCAAACACATGATGAACAAGTTTCATGTAATGGATTTTTATTTTTTGGTTCAGCTCAACCACAAGTAATTAAACTGTGTGAAAAAGATTTGGAACAATTCGAACTTATGCATAAAATGTTCATTGGAGACTTATCGTTTAAAGATGAATTACAAGGAGAGATGTTAAGGTCAGTCCTGAAAAGATTATTGATAGTTTCAACTAGATTGCTTAAAAATGCCTTACCAGATGCTTCTTTAGGTAAATCACAAATGGATCTTATCAGAGAATACAACCTTCTAGTAGAAAAGCACTTCAAAGAATTTCATAAAGTGAAAGAATATGCGAAATTGTTATTTAAATCACCTAAAACTCTTTCAAACCTTTTTACAAAACATATCAATAAGAGTCCTCTGAATGTTATTAATGAAAGAATCATACTAGAGGCTAAAAGATTATTACTCTATTCGAATCTTACCAATGATGAAATAGGCACAGAACTTGGATATAAAGATGCTAGTCACTTCTCTAAATTTTTCAAAAAGCATACTGGTATCAATCCAAGTGTATTTAAGAAAACCAAAGTTTAATTGAATAATTTGAAAAAAAGGAATTATTTACATTTTCTCAGGCAGTGTTGACCTGAAATTAGCCTTATAACTGGTTCATATTTGCAGTATTAAATTAATAAATAAAAATTTTGAACGATGAATAAGTTATTTTCAGTATTAGCACTAGTTTTAAGTATTTCCTTCTTGACTGCACAAACTCAGCAAGTTGATTTAACACAAATACCAGAGGCATTTAAAACAAATAAACTTGAACTTGAAGAAGGTTCGTACCAATTCAATATTATAAATGAAGGAGTTGATCATGAAGTAGGTTTTGTACTTGTACCCAAAGGTAAATATGAAACAAATGACCATATCAAGCCAGCATACGTAAAAGCTCCGGCAGCTACTGGTCAGAATTCCTTGACTAATGAAGTTAAATTAGAGGCAGGTGAATATGAATATTTTTGCCCGCTTAATCCTACACCTAAGTATAGTTTAACTGTACACGAAAAAGTTAAAACAGTATTAATAGAGCAGGCGCCAGGAGTTTTTACAACTAAAAATTTAGAATTAAAAGCAGGCATGCCTTACGAATTCCAAATAGCAAATGTAGGTGTTGATCATGAAGTTGGTTTCGTTTTAGTGCCAAAAGGTAAATACGAAATGACAGACCATATTTCTGCAGCATATGTTAAATCAACTGTCCCTACAGGTGAAAAGTCAAAGACAAATGTTTTTACTCTTGAAGCAGGAGAATACGAGTACTTTTGTCCACTTAATCCTACACCTAAATACACTTTGAAAGTTACTGAATAGGTAATCTCGAGTAATATATATAAAAATAAAATGGTCATACTTACATCGCTAAGTGTGACCATTTTTTCTTTTAACCTGAGTAATTTATCTAGTACTACTTCCTTGTTTTTATACCATAATTATCTAGTTGTTGAGAGCAGATATATATCGGGAAATATATAACATTCTACAGGAAATATAGACCATAAATAACCATGTAATGTATACGAACTTTGCTTTGTAAATAAAAGGAAAATATTTTCCATTAAAAAAATAATAATATAAATAATGACAAATTTTAATGTTCCCACAAGAAATGAAGTAAGTGCTACTAATCAAGCAATTTTCGATAGTTTAGAAAAAGCTGTTGGCTTCGTACCAAATTTATATGCTACAATGGCAACTAGCGAAAATGCATTGAAAAATTTTCTTGATTTTGCTAATTCAAATTCATCTCTTAATACTAAAGAGAAAGAAGTTATTAATTTAGCTGTAAGTGAATTTAATCAATGCCAATATTGTCTTTCTGCCCATACAGCAATAGCAGGTATGAATGGATATACTCAGGAACAAATTAATGAACTTAGAATAGGTGTCGCAACATTTGATGAAAGATTGGACGCATTAGCTAAGCTTTCTAGAAATATTGCAGTGAATAAAGGCGAGGCGAGTCCTGAGCTAGTTAGTAATTTCTTAGCATCAGGATGGACGAAAGAAAACTTGATAGATACTGTTATTCAGATAGGTGAAATCACAATAACAAATTACCTTCATAAATTAACGAATGTACCTGTAGATTTTCCAGTTGCACAATCACTGGAATTAGCTGAAGTATAATATAAGATTTATACCAATGCTGATTTAAGGTTTTACTTTAGTTTTAAGGATTATTAAACAAGGAATAGTAGAGATATAAAGTGATTTGATATATCTACTATTTCTTTTTAAAGTAAGTTTTCATAGGACGAGTTTTTTTTGCCGTCATATGTTTTCATATTTAGTTCATAGGTGTTTTATGGTTGTCTTTTTCGGGCTTTCGCCCAAAATACATGAGGTTAAATGTGCAAGGGAATTCACTGAGATGTAATGATATTGGTAGTTTAAGGTTTTCGTAGGACGACTTTTTCATTTGTTTTTATCATAGGTTTATATGTTTAGTTCACAGGTGTTTTATGGTTGTCTTTTTCGAGCTTACACCCAAAATACATGATATTGAATGTGCAAGGAAATCTGCTGAGAAGTAATGTTTTAAGTAGTTACAGGTTTTCGTAGGACGAGAATTTTTCCGTTTTGTCAAGTCCATTATATCAGCACAGAAACAAAAAAAGAGCTAGCCTTATTAAAGACTGCTCCCAAGTTCAGGTTTGTAATGGGTATTCTTGAAAGAACTATTTTAATTTGTAATGAGATAATAATCTTTTTTATTCCTACATAGTACGCTTTAATTTAGGCTCTTGGTCAGTCAAAAAACTTAATAGTGAACTGAAAAGTGCATCGTGAATAACGGCATTTACTGCAGACGATTGTGTTTTAGCCTCAGGGTTATAAAGCATTTTTCCACTTATTGCTTCATATGTATACTGTGGTAAATCATCTGTATTTTTTCTGGTAATACTCCAGTCTACCTTAACTTTGGAAGTAAGGAATTTCGTATTGTCATCCAATGTTACTACATAAATATCTATTGATTGTACCATCCCCAGTGAATAAAAATCATACCTTCCTCTTGTCATGTTATGGTATTCATTTAGCTCATTTACAAGATATAAAATCTTAGGGTTTATTCCAGATTGTATTAACTCACTATATTTCGAAGCTTGGTATGCATCACTTATTTTACCTGAGTAGCTGATGTCTTTCATGTAACCCACGTAGTCGACATCATAAATGTTTATAGTCATACTTTCCGACATTGTCAATTCAATCGGTTTTACTTTTGATAAAATAAGGGTATCGACCTTGATTTTTTGAGAAGTAGTAAAGATCGAATGAATACCTTCTCTTAAGATGTCAAATTCATTCTTGTATCCTTTCTCTTTTATGATTACTTGATGCGCACCTGTACTAGGATTAACGGTGAAAAATGGTTCTTTATCCCACATTTTTCCGTCAATGATTACATCCTGAGTTTTGCGTTCTGTTTCAATAAAAAATGTCTTTTGGGCTTGACCCAAAAGCATTGTGAAACAACTAATTATGCAAAGAAAGTATTTCATTTTAATTAGTTTTAGTAAGAAAGATAATACATATCTATAGCATAGTCAATTATTATTAGTCTAAATTCATAAATAGCAATATATTTTACTTATCCATTAATATTTTTGGGCTTTAAGCCCAAAAAAGCACCACTCATGAACAAAACTTATAAATAATTTGCATTGTACTAATCTATTATATATATTTACTTCATAACCAACGCGGAATGTGCAT
>CAZMKA010000187.1:0-7287 GCA_964566605.1 uncultured Saprospiraceae bacterium
ATCGGCTTTCCTACTAAATCCTCTCTACCTAGCTCTCCCAAATCCATTGCACTGTTCCATTTTTCTTTTTCCTCCTTGTTAAAATCTCGATTTTCAAAAGTATAGAGTTGATAATATTTTTCAACAGCTGCTAAATGCATTATCATAGCACCAATACGATTTGCATTTTCATCAAGTAAGAAATCAACTTCTTCTTGTGACAGATGTGAAACACTTCTTGTGACTCTTGCTTTGAGATCTTCCAGCATTGAAATAGTTGTGCCTATTTGAGGAGAATATCCTTTTACAGCTTTGATTTTCTGACCACTAACATTAAGCGCGAAGTAACATAGGGTAAATAATAAAAATAGCTTTTTCATATCTATTTTTTTAATTCATTCTGAGGATAAGGTCTCCATGTATAACTTTTATGAACAATTTTCCATGAGCCTTCATATTTTAATAACAGAAAATAATCGGTAAATATTCTCCAACCTGGAATTTCAATTTCAGCTTTTGCTATTGCGGCATCATTTTCAAAATCAATAGATATAATTTTGCCTACTCTGTTGGACTTTTTACCCTCTGTAAAATTTGAAACGTATTCAGTTCCATTCCAAATTCTTAAGCTGTCTTGATCTGTTACTGAATATAAATTAAAGTCTGGATGAAATGCCTTATTTAATTTTTCAAGATTTCCATTTCCTGTACCATCAATATAATTCATGATTGTTTCTTCAATCAATTGAATTTCGGATTTATATATTTGTTCTTGAGAAAAAACCAAGGATGATATTAAAACGAATAAAAGAATACTACTGAACCTCTTCATATTTTGAGTTTTAATTTTATAATCAATTTTTCATAATCTTTTTACTTTCTTATAAATCTTTCTATTTTATTATCATTCATATCGAAGTGACTCGATAGGATCCAGACTAGCAGCTTTTAGCGCAGGATATAAACCTGACAAAACACCTGTACAAATACAAACAAAAAGACCTAAGGCTACCCAAGCAAATGGAAAGATGAACGACTGACCTATTACAAAAGTCACTGCATTCCCTATTATCAAACCTAGAATAATTCCTATTATTCCTCCGAACATTGTAATGGTAACCGCTTCTGTCAAAAACTGAATCAAGATATTTCTTTTTGTTGCGCCTAGAGCTTTTGAAACCCCTATTTCCTTCGTACGTTCTGTGACTGAAACAAGCATAATATTCATAAGTCCTATTGCCGCTCCTACCAAAGTCATAAGGCCAATAGCGATTGTTGCTAATCTTAGAATTTTAGTAAAGTCTTTAATCTCATTCATTAATGAAGAGCTTTTCTTAATAGCAAAATCATTTTCATCAATAGGCCTTAGTCCTCTTATATTTCTCATTACCCCCATTGCCGAAGACACTGCATCGTCCATTTGGTTTTGAACAGAGACTGCAGTTGTTATGGTATAATTACTTTTGCCTGTTCCGTATAATTCCCTGGCTTTTGTGATAGGAATCATTGCTCTACGGTCATTCGAATCACCAAAAGTTGATCCTTTAGATTTTGTAACACCGATAACAAGGTATCTATTGTCATCAACAATTATTACCTTACCAAGCGATTTCTCAGAATTTCCATCAAATAATTTATCGACAAATCCAGGACCGATAATTATTTTGGAACTCGCATTATTTATTTCATTAATCGAAAATCCTCTACCTACCTCTAATTCAAATGAACTTACTTCCAGATAATTCTCATCAACTCCTATCAATTTTAAATTAGGATTTGTTTCCTTGTTATTAAAAGAAGCAACAAAACCATTTCCCGCATATAAATCAACAGAGACTTTACTTCCTTGATATCCGTACTTTTCTTTGAAAGCCATAGCATCTCGAAAACCAATTTCTCTTCCACTTTTACGTCTTCTACCTTCTGACCTACTTTGAATATCCTGATATGATCTTTCTACAGTGAATGAACTTGCACCTATACGATTGAAACTATTGCTAATGGATTGCAACAAACCATCAATCGCTGTTAAAATCCCTACCAAACTCATCAAACCTAAAGCAATAATACTTAAAGTAAGTAAAGACCTTAACCAATTCGCTCGAATTGACCTCATGGCAATTCTTATGTTTTCCCGTAAGTTCATATAAACATAAATATGCAATAATCTCCTCTAAACTAATCATTTATTCGATTTACTATTGATTTTTATATACCATTTCTATCCTGCCCAGTCGTCTCTATCCAAACTTCTATATTGAATTGCTTCACTTAAATGCTCAATGGAAATGTTATTTTTGCCATCGAGATCAGCTATTGTTCTAGAGACTTTCAAAATCCTATCATATGCCCTTGCAGAAAGCTGTAATTTATCCATAGACTTTTTTAATAGTTCTCTTCCTTCAGGATCCAATTGACATACTTTTTTTACCATGGCAGATGGCATTTGGGCATTATAATATAAGTGCTCAATTTCTGTAAACCTTTCCTCTTGTATCATTCTTGCACAAATAACTCGTTCCATTATTTCGGCACTTTTCTCGGAAGTAGAATGTGGATCATTAATCTCATCTACTGAAACAGGTGTTACTTCCACATGAAGATCAATCCTATCCAACAATGGGCCTGATATTTTATTCAAGTATTTTTTCACTGTTCCTGGGGGGCATAAACATTCTTTGTCGGGATGATTATGATAACCACAAGGGCAAGGATTCATAGAAGAAATGAGCATAAAACCTGCAGGATAATCAACCGTCAATCTAGCACGAGAAATAGTTACTTTTCGCTCTTCCATAGGTTGTCTAAGAACTTCAAGAACTGATCTTTTAAACTCAGGTAATTCATCGAGAAACAACACACCATTATGAGCTAAAGAAATTTCACCGGGATTCGGGTTACTTCCGCCTCCAACCAATGCAACATCACTTATTGTATGATGAGGAGAGCGGAATGGTCTATGAGGTACTAACGCGTCGTTTTCTTTTAACAAACCTGCCACGGAATGAATCTTCGTTGTTTCAAGAGCTTCCTTTAAATTTAGCGGAGGTAAAATCGTCGGCAGCCTTCTCGCCAACATGGTTTTACCCGCACCAGGAGTACCAATCAAAATAACATTATGTCCACCAGCTGCAGCAAGTTCAAGTGCTCTTTTAATATTCTGTTGACCTTTAACATCGCTAAAATCTACATCAAATTCTCTAGAAGTATTATTAAAAATATTCCGCGTGTCTACAAAGGTTGGTTCTAGCTTTAAAGATCCCTCAAAAAACTTAACAGCATCACTAAGTGTGGGAATACCATACACTTCAAGATTGTTTACGATAGCGGCTTCACGAGCATTTTGGGCAGGTAATATAACACCTTTATATCCTTCTTTTCTAGCCTTTATAGCAATAGGAAGTGCACCCTTTATAGGACGTAACGAACCGTCAAGAGACAACTCTCCAAGAATCATATACTGCTCAAGTTTCGGAACAGCCGAAGCAGGCAATTGTCCTGACGCAGCTAGAATTCCTAAAGCAATAGGTAAATCATATGAAGAACCTTCTTTTTTAATATCCGCGGGAGCAAGATTAACCACTAACTTCGTTCTCGGCATTCGAAAATCATTATTCTTAATTCCCGTTTCTATTCGTTGAAAACCCTCCTTGACTGCACTGTCAGGTAAGCCAACAAGATGATAATATGGCTTATTCGGCGTAACAGTTCCACCTGCATTTACCTCGACTGTTATAATATGTGCTTCAACTCCTGTTACTGCACTTGCAAATGTTTTTACTAACATAGTTATGTCTTTCTTATTAGTGTAACGACCCCCCTGTTTCGTTCCAAAATTTTCCGACTTTTTTTAAATTATTTTCGAATTTCCTTATTTTATGGGTGTTTGAGACATAGCGTTTTTTAGAGTAGAATTGGTTTAGATTAATATTTAGAGCGAATTTTTTTAGGTTAAACCCAAAATATACCTGTGATATTTTACGAAAAATAAAGTACAATTTTTCACTTTACTACGCTAGCTTTCTTAACTTCGCACCACTCGTATTTTGGGCTCCGACCCATAGATAAAACTTATCATATGCCTGATTTTTGCCACTTACATTGTCATACTCAATTTTCATTACTGGATGGTGCTTCGGATATCGGTTCCATGATGAAAAAGGCAGCTAGTGATGGGCAAAAAGCTGTTGCATTGACGGATCATGGTAATATGTTCGGTGCATTTAAATTCGTAAGAGAAGCCGCAAAAAATGGGGTAAAACCGATCATAGGATGTGAATTTTATCTCGTTGAAGATCGACATAAAAAGAGCTTCCAAAAGTCAAAAGGAGAAAAAGATAGAAGATATCACCAACTGTTATTGGCGAAAGATGAAATTGGTTATCAAAACCTTTCAAAACTTTGTTCTATAGGATTTATAGAAGGTCTGTACAGTAAATTCCCTAGAATTGACAAAGAAATTTTAGCACAATATACAGAAGGATTGATTGCGACAAGTTGTTGTATTGGTGCAGAAGTTCCTCAATTGATTCTTCATGGAAAAGACGAGGAGGCAGAGAAGCAACTGAAATGGTGGCTTGATCATTTTGGGGATGATTATTATATCGAGTTGCAAAGACATAGAGGTCTTGATAATATTGATGGAATAGGACGTTCGCAAGAAGATATAAATCAGAAGCTTTTGGCTCTAGCCAAAAAACATGACGTAAAAACTATTGCAACAAACGATTCCCATTACATTGATGAAGAAGATTCTGCTCCACATGATATTCTTTTATGTGTTAATACCGGTTCTCTACTAGAAGATACGAGGAGATTTAAATTTCCTTCGTCAGACTTCTATTTCAAGACGAAAGATGAAATGTCGAAGTTGTTTCATGATGTTCCTGAGGCACTTGACAACACAATAGAAATTGCTGATAAGGTAAAAACACTAAAACTTGATAGGGATATTCTTCTACCGAATTATCCTTTACCTGAAGGGTTTAAAACCCAAATGCCTTACTTGCGTCATATTACCTATGAAGGTGCAATGAAGCGTTATGGAGAAATAACGGAAATAGTAAAAGATCGATTGGACTTCGAATTATCCGTAATTGAAAAGTCTGGATATGAAGGTTATTTCTTGATTGTTCAAGATTTTACCACAACAGCGAGAGAGATGCATGTTTCCGTAGGTCCTGGAAGGGGATCTGCTGCGGGAAGTGCTGTTGCCTATTGTTTAGGAATTACGAATATTGATCCTATAAAATATGATTTACTTTTCGAGAGATTTTTGAATCCGGAAAGGGTGTCAATGCCGGATATTGATATTGATTTTGATGATGAAGGAAGAAGTAAAGTTATCGATTATGTAATTGATAAATACGGAAAGAACCAAGTTGCACAGATTATTACTTATGGTGCAATGAAGGCAAAAACAAGTATTCGAGATGTAGGGCGAGTAATGAATATTCCTATTGTTGAGGTTAATGATGTTATAAAGAAGCTTCCGTTGAACTTGTCAACATCACTGAAAGGAATCTTGGAAAAAGATGGTGTCAGTAAGAAGTTGATGGAAAAATTCAATGACGAAGACAAGACAAAAGCAATTCAGTTTCGAGAATTAAGTAATAGGAAAGATAGGATAGGAGAGATGATTAGTCTAGCTAAAAAGCTAGAAGGTAGTATACGAAACACTGGTGTTCATGCCTGTGGTGTTATTATTACTCCAGGAGATATTACTAAGTACGTTCCCGTTTCCGTTGCCAAGGATTCCGACATGCTTATCTCCCAGTTTGATAACTCTGTAGCAGAAGATTCAGGCTTATTGAAGATGGATTTCTTAGGGTTGAAGACGCTGACAATTATAAAGGATGCTCTTGTAAACATTAAGGAATCTAAAGGAATAGATGTAGATATAGAGAATGTCGATTTAGAAGACAAGAAAACCTACGAGTTATTTCAAGAAGGTGCGACTTTAGCTATATTCCAATACGAGTCACCAGGAATGCAGAAACACCTGCGTTCTTTACAACCGAATAAATTCGAGGATGTTATTGCGATGAATGCCTTGTATAGACCAGGACCAATGGCTTATATTGATGACTTTGTTGCTAGAAAACACGGTAAGGCAAAAATCACATATGATCTTCCTGAAATGGAAGATAACCTTAAAGAAACATATGGTATCACTGTATACCAAGAGCAAGTGATGTTACTTTCACAAAAGCTCGCTGGTTTCTCCAAGGGTCAGGCCGATATGTTGCGTAAAGCAATGGGTAAGAAGAAGAAGAAATTGATTGATGAGATGTGGCCAGTATTTCAAGAAGGATGTCATAAAAATGGGCACACTGACGATAAAATTATAGAGAAAATATGGAAGGATTGGGAGGCATTCGCCTCTTATGCATTCAATAAATCTCACTCCACTTGTTATGCTTTTATTGCATTCCAAACAGCTTACTTAAAAGCACACTACCCAGCAGAATTTATGGCATCCGTATTGAACCACAATAAGAACGATATGGATAAAATTAATCTATATCTGAGAGAGTGTAAACGCATGGAAATTGATGTGCTCGGTCCTGACATTAATGAAAGTAATATTAAATTTAGTGTAAACAAGAAAGGTAATATCCGATTTGGGTTATCTGCGTTAAAAGGAGTAGGCGAAGGACCGATTAGTGAATTGGTTAATGTAAGGAAAGAAAGTGGAAATTTTAAAGGATTTTATGACTTAGTAAAGCGTGTTAATTTACGCGCGGTAAATAAGAAATGTCTAGAATCTCTAGTAAAAGGAGGTGCGTTTGATAATGTAGATGTAGGACATAGAGCAATGTATTTCGCTCCATCGGGAAATTTCGATACAGTAATAGAGCATGGTATTCGTTTCGGGAATCAATATAAAGACCAAAAGGAAAGCTCGGTAAATTCATTATTTGGTGATATATCAGATTCAATAATTACCATTCCAGAGTTTCCAAAATACGAAGAGTGGAATAGTAGAGAGAAGTTACGAATGGAAAAAGAAGTAACTGGAATTTACATAAGTGGGCATCCGCTAGATGATTATGAATTCGAGATAAAAACGTTTACAAATGCTAGTTTAGCACACTTTAAAAAACAACCTATAGGAAAGCCTATGAAAACGGCGGGTATTGTCGCTGAAGCTTTTAGAGGAACTAATAGAAGAGGCGATAATTACTTGAGATTTACCCTTCAAGATATGGCGGGTTCATATGATTTTTCATTGAGAAGAGACGACTATAATAAATATGAACACATTATAAATTTAGGAGAAGTATTGTTTCTAGAAGGATTATTCAA
>CAZMKA010000188.1:0-7196 GCA_964566605.1 uncultured Saprospiraceae bacterium
AAAAAAAAAAAAAAAAAACACATTCCAGGATTAGTTGCTCCTTTCTTTAAAAAGAAGAAAAACCTATGCAACGTCCTTACACATTAAACTCAAAGTCTAGTAAAGACTCAATTGAAGATGATGATGATTTCGATATTGAAGCTAGAGTTAAGGCATTAGCCTTACAAAAGGAAATGGAAGAATTAATGTATGCATCAATGATGGGAGGTGGAGATGATTTTTCAGATATTGATCTTGAAGGATTAGATTTAGAGGGTGATGTGAATTTTGATATTGATTTAGATTAATAGTAAAGCAATTAATAAAAAAACCTCCTTTATGCAATTACTTGATGAAGGAGGTTTTTTTATTAAACCTATTCTGTTTTAAGTAGGATTTACAGGGGGTATTATATTTTGACTCTTTTTCTTCGAGTTGTTTTTTCCTCTAAAAAATAGAAGTAAATTAAAGAAAAGCATGATACCTAAATAAATTGAAAATCCTCCAAGCTTATAACTAAGCGTTTCTATTAAATTTTGATATGTATTTGTGTTTAAGTGCATCTCAAGGATAAGCAAGGCAAAGCCAATATTCAGCAAATAAAATCCTGTCTCAAAAAGTCGATTGGTAGAGCGCGCAATTTCTTCTCTTCCTTTAAAAATATCGAGCATAAAAATCATACTGTTTTTAAAAAGCGTTTTAGAAACATAGAACGTTAAAGCGAGTGCTATAGGTAGATAAATAGCATATCCGATTATTATTTTTGTAGTTACTTCCATAAGGCAAATGTTTATATTAATTTATTAATGAATTTTCTAAGTAAGAATATATTTATGTAATGCATGATTCCAATTATCATTAGTATGATTCCTATTTTCAGAGCTATTAATTCTAATAGAAATAGATAAGAATCTATTGAAGTCCATGAAAGTATAGTTAGTGCGCAATAGCCCATATTCATTAGATAATAGGCAATGAGTAAGAGTTTATTAACCTGCATTGCGAGATTAGTATTGTTATTCAAAAGGTGCTGTATAAAAATATTTCCATTTCTATAGCAAATTCTTCCTACAAAGTAAATAATTGATGCAGTAGTTATAAAGTATATTATGTAAGCTAGTATGTTTAAATTCATTTGTAGTTATTGAACTTTCAGAAATTATTGAAAGATGTAGTTAAAAAAACTATTTCAACATTTTTATTACTAATTTACTAAACCAATTGTCTCTATGTTCAGTTACCTTCTCAAGTACATTATCGGCTTTTGATAAATATGAATAAAGTGTTTTAGTTTGTTTTGTGAAATACTTTTCTTCTTTCGTTTTGTTTATAGTTTTAGTAGATACTTCTTTCAATGCCTTTAGTGCTGGTTTAATTTCCCTTTTACTTCTTTCTCGAGCAATAGTGCTTATTAGTTCATCCATATTCTTTTCAGCACTGTAAAATTCTTTTCTTTCCCCAGGTACTAAATCCTTAAATACAATTCCCCAATCAATAAGTCCCCGTATGTTCATAGAAGCATTACCTCTAGAAATTTTTAGCTCTTCCATAATATCTTCCATAGATAATGGTTTTTCAGAAACAAATAATAGCGCATAAATTTGGCCCATAGTCTTATTTATACCCCATTGAGTTCCCAATGAACCCCACGTTTGAATGAACCTATTTTTTGCATCTATTAATTCCATAGAGCAAATATATATTTATTTTTGAACTTTCAAAAATAATTGAAAGTTATATTAATTTTTATGTGAATTTGAAAATGATATTGTTTGAAAGAATGCTTAAAAGTATAGAATTGGTAGAAGCATATAAGAAATGGGTAGCTAAAGTAGTATTAATAAGTTTAATAGACTTTAGTCAGTATAAAGACTTCTAAGGCAATACGTGTATTACATAGGCTTCCAATAGTTAAGATATATTACATTTGATTACTATTAAATTACGATTCTGTGCAGAAGAGATTACTTCAAATAAATATCATTACATACATCAGTGTAATAGTTATAAATATTTTAGCTATAAAAATCCCATTTTTTGGAAAAACTCCTAGAGAAGTTGCAGAATTACATCAAAGTCTATTAACTCCTGATTATTCTGCTTTCAAAATGTGGCCAATAGTATATGCATTACTTGGACTATTCGCTTTTGTTCAGGCTAAATTGTTGTTCAATAAGACTAAAGTATCAGCTTCAGAGGTTTCGTCTATAGGCTTACTTTTTCTTATTTCTAGTGTACTTAATTTTTTGTGGATATTAGCATGGCAATCCCAAAATTTATACCTATCGTTCGGCATAATTTTCATACTCTGGTTAGTTCTCATATTAATTTACTATAGACTAGCTATTATCGATAAACCCAAATGGTTTTATTGGGTTCCATTCTCTGTATATTTAGCTTGGGTTTGTGTCGCAGCGTTACTAAATCTCAATTTCGTCCTCATTGATCTTGGGTTTAATTTTTTTGGACTGTCAGAAGAATATTGGATTGCTATAATAATTACAACTACAATTGGTGGGACTTTATTTATGTTATTAAAAAACAAAGATCTTGTATTTGCACTTGTAGTAATTTGGTCGTTCTATTGGATTTATTATAAACATGATTACTTATTTGATGAAGCTAACCTTACAATATACTTGTCTTTAAGCGGGATTATACTTTTATCTTTTGTGGGAACCGTAATAGGTTTGCATTGCTGGAAGCAAAGAAGAATGAAGTTAAGGTAAACTAAATCAATAGTCTATTTGCAAAATGCTGGAGTTGATTCAAGAATAGTAATTAAAATGGGCAAAGTTACTATTGTAACTATAGCATCAACAAGTTTATTGTTATGGAAGAATGTACCTGGGCCTAATCTTTCTTAGTGTTAGACAAATAATAAAGATGAAGAAGAAAATTAAGATAAATAAGAAGCTTAGTTCATTGATCTAAGTACAATCTTTAAAATAAATAATATAATTAATATAACTGTTCCAATACCGATTGCTCCTCCAGTACTGAATCGATTTGCCGATTCATGTTCTCTTGTACTTCTTTCTCTTGCGGCAGTTAAATTTATATTCTTTAAAGATTCTTCGTTAACAATTCCTCTTTCAAAAGCAATTTCTTTGGCTATAGCCACTGTTTCCTTGTCAAAAAAGTCTTGAGATTTTAAGGTGTTTAAAATTCTCTTGTCTGAATATTCTTGGATTTCTTTTCTTAGCTCTGTGCTCATGATGATTTAATTTTTGTTAAAGTCTATACAATATTGAGATTTAAAAATAATTGAATTTTGGCTTAAGCCAAAAAACTATTCAATTTTTTGCACATAATTTTACAAATTCTCTGTTACATTTTTCCTCATGACCATTTATTAAGAAAGAATAAATTCTAGAATAATAATAGTTCATGGCTATTATCTCACTATATATGTAAGAATTAGTAAAGTGAAATCTACTCCATAAATCACATATTACTAATGTTAGTTGAGAATTTTATAAGTTTAATAATTACACGTATAAAAGCTAAAATAGCGACAAAAGCTGCAAAAGCTTTTACACATGAGTTGCTTTGAATGCGTTTAAATCTTTTGTCATATTTTTCTTTTATTGATTGAATATTTTCATTATTAAGGATTTCTCGTTCTAAAGAAATTTCTTTAGCGATTTCAACCATTATCTTTGAATTATATTGCGGGTATTTTAAAATTTCTATAATGTCTTTATTAGAATATTCGTGCATTTCTTTTCTAAGTTCTGTACTCATAGTTTCTTATATAATAGTAGTGATATGTTGAAAATTCTTTTTCTTAGCTCTATTTTTTTCTATGATACTTCTCCAATGAGACTATTGTGTAATGACCAATTTGTTCTTGTAAAGTTTACATTTGTTTAATTAAAGTTAGGATATTTTTTATTAAAGCGAAGGACTTTTATATTTTGGTTGTCAAACTACAAAATTGAACGTTGTTTCAATGATTGGTTTTATTTTTGAACATGGTGATTCGATTGATAAACCATTATACTTAAGTGTATTCTAAGCTTTTATATGAATTTAGCAACGTCCATAAAATTATTTCCAGAAATTACATTGGAAGAAATGAACAATGTCAAGTTAATGGACAGGGTTGAAACTAAATTTCTATTGTCATTGAAAGACTTACCTAGTATTTTTCAAGTTTTGCATAATGATTATAGAGTTGTAAATATTAACGACAATGTAATTCCAGATTATAAAACAGTTTATTTCGATACAGATGATTATTTTTTTTATCACGAACATCATAGGAAGAGAAAGGATAGATACAAAGTCAGATTTAGAAATTATGTTGAATCAGAGCTTACTTTTTTGGAAGTGAAACATAAGAAAAACGGTAGGGTAGATAAGAAAAGAAATAGAGTAGAAAACGAAGTTTTCTTGATTTCAGATGATGAGCCCCTATTAATTGATGCAGGATTAGGAGCGTTTAATTTGAAAGAGAAACTAACAAATTACTACAGTAGAATTACCTTAGTATCAAAGCATTCTATAGAACGAGTTACGTTTGATTTAAATATTAAGTTTGAACATGAAGATAATAATGAATCCTTGGATAATTTAGTAATTGTAGAATTAAAACAAGCAAAATTATCAAGAGTTTCGCCAATTTATAATGCTTTGAAAAAAGCAAGTATTAAACCTTATACAATGAGTAAATACTGTATAGGGCTAATAAAAACGGCAGGTAAGGAAGCTGTAAAATATAATAGATTCAAAAAGAAGCTACTTAAAATAAAAAACATAACGAAAGAATGAATATAAATTGGTTTGATGATGATGTGTATAAATTACTCATGCGATTGGTTATAAACTTTGTGTTTGTTTCCATTATCGTACGCGGTATTTATTATAGAAAGACAAAGCGTAAAGATTATTTATTTACCTATTACTTAATAGGCTTCATAATTTTCTTTATTTGTTTCTCCTTGAAAAAGTTGGATATCGATACAGGTATGGGACTTGGACTATTTGCCATATTTAGTATAATTCGGTATAGGACGAACCAAATTGAAATAAAGGAGATGACATATCTATTTATAGTAATAGGCTTGAGTGTAATAAATTCCTTGGCTTCCAATAAAATTTCGATGACAGAATTAGGGATTATTAATTCCTTTATATTGACTTTGACTTATGTTATGGAATACGTATGGTTACTTAAACATGAAACGAGAAAGTCAATTGTTTTTGAAAATATTAACCTGATTGATATGGGTAAACAAGAAGAGTTAAAACAGGAGATTGAGAGAAGGACAGGTTTAAATATTAATCGAGTTGAAGTAGGTAAAATAAACTATTTAGATGATACGGCACAAGTCCGCATCTATTATTATTCAGAGGAACAAGAATTTTCGGATTTCGATTCAAATAACTAAGTTCACTACTTAGAAATTCAATAGTCTTGATATAAAAAATATTAAAATGAAGTATATAAAATATACATTCAAGTATGCAATTGTCATACTTGTCTCGGTGATAGTTATATCACAAGCTAAAGCACAAGATGGAGAAAGCTATGTAGTTAGTGATCTTGAGGCATGGACAGAAGCAACTGTTAAGTATAAGATAAATGATTCATGGAGCATAGGTTTAGATAACGGATTTCGTTTAAAAAGTAATGCAAGTGTTATGGATCAGTACTTAACTGAATTTAATGTGAAGTATAAGTTTACTGGTAATTTTAGTACCGCATTTGGGTTTAGATACATACTAAGTAATGATAACACTGGAGATGTACAGGGCTTAGAACATTTAAATAGATGGAATCTTGATGGCAGCTATAAACTGGATTTAAGCCGATTTACATTTGATACTAGGCTTAGATATCAATCAAAAAAAGAATATGGTTCCGATGATGCAACAGATAATACACTTAGATTCAAGCTAGGTGCTGAATACAACATCAAGAAATGGAAATTTGACCCACAATTTTCAGCAGAAATATTTAAAGGTCTTACCGATTCCGAGGGATTTAATAAGTACAGAGTAACAGTAGGCACAGAATATAAAATTAAGAAAGCAGGAACAATTTCGGCTTTTTACAGAATCGAACAAGATCTTATAGGACTTTATTCTTCAACTAATTACATTTTAGGTCTTGGTTATAAATACACAATAAAAAATTAGAATAATGAGAAGTAGTCAATTTGTCTTTTTAGCGTTGGTTTTATCTCTTTTTATTACATCATGTGAAGAAATTATTTTTGTTCCTGATGGAGAAGTGATGGGAGGTTTAGAATCTCATAATATAGGATATGAACCTAATTATGATATAGTTTTTGATGATTCACAAGTTAACCGTATTGATATCGTTTTTACAGTGGAAGAGTGGGCCGATATGCAAAATGATTTAGCTTCAAAAATATCAGGAAGTAGTGGAGGAGGACCAACTCAAACATTTGATCATTCAACACCTTCTTATTTTCCTGGAGATATATATTTCAATGGTTTGGTATGGGAGAATGTAGGAATAAGATATAAAGGAAATTCTTCATTAAACGCGAATACAGGTAAACTTCCTTTAAGATTCAATTTCGATGAATTCGAAGATACATATGAAGGTATTTCAAATCAAAGGTTTTATGGATTTAAGGAGCTTTCATTGAGTAGTAATTATAATGATGCTTCATTAATCAGAGAAAAAGCTGCATCGCAACTTTTTAGAGAATTCGGCGTGCCAGCAGTGAGAACAGCATTTTATGAGATTTATATAGATAATGGAGATGGTGCTGAATATTTCGGAGTTTATACAATGTGTGAGGTTGTTTTTGATACGTTTTTAAAAGATTTCTTTGGAAGTAATACAGGTAATTGTTATAAGCCTGAGGATGATGGAGCAAGCTTTGCTGAAAATGGTTTTACACTGAACGGCTTTGAATTAAAGACTAATGAAGGGGGAGATAAAAGTGATATTCAAGAAATGTATGAATTGATAAATTCTGAAACTCGAACTACAGATCCTGATTTATGGAGAACAAATCTAGAGTCAGTGTTTGACATGGATGGATTCTTGAGGTATTTAGCAGTTAATAACACAATCCAGAATTGGGATACTTATGGAAGAATGCCTCATAATTACTATTTGTATCATGATCCTGCTGATGATCTTATTAAATGGATTGTATGGGATAATAATGAAGCATTTCAAAATGGTAAAAACGGAGGTTCTTTGCCTTTTGAAATGAATGATACGGCTT
>CAZMKA010000189.1:0-7152 GCA_964566605.1 uncultured Saprospiraceae bacterium
TATCAAGAAATAAATGGAGTGAAACATCCATTTGATGATAAGCAAATATTGCAGGAATTCCTGCTTCACAATATTTAAGATAGGTTCTATTATCATTCTCAGGTTGGTTTTAACAGACGCAGCAGGTACCGGAAAAAGTTTCAGTCCTGCTGCATTTTTTAGAAATGAGATGGTGTGGATGTAATTTATGCGAAATGCTGTATTACTTATTTGAATTTTTAGAAAAACAATACGACCTCGCAGGTGCAGGTCTATTTCAATTTATATCTTTTCGTGCTGCGATGGCTATGGTGTTATCCTTGTTGATAAGTCTAGTCTTCGGTAAACGAATAATACGTTCTTTGAGGAATTTACAAGTTGGAGAAAGTGTAAGAGACCTTGGGCTCGATGGGCAAAAGGAAAAAGAAGGAACACCTACTATGGGCGGTCTTATGATCATCGCATCTTTGCTTATTCCCGTTTTACTTCTTAATAAACTACACAATGTATACATTCAGTTATTGATACTGTCAACCTTATGGATGGCTGGTATTGGTTTTCTTGATGATTACATAAAAGTTTTTAAAAAGAATAAGGAGGGATTAGCTGGTAAATTTAAAGTTATCGGCCAGGTAGGACTTGGTTTAATTGTGGCTTTAACGATGCTAATTCATGATGATGTTGTAGTAAGAATGCCTTTGGTTGATGCTCAGGAGCAAGGAATGCATATCGTTGATCAATTTACATTTGAGGTAAATCAATTGAATGATACAAAACAAACAATAGAAATGGCCTACGTCAAAAGCTCTTTGACAAATGTGCCTTTCATTGCTGGTAATGTGTTTTCATATAGTTCAATCTTAGGATTTTTAGGTGATAATGCTTCAAGTTTTTTGTGGCTAATCTTTATTCCTGTAGTGATATTTATTGTCACCGCAGTTAGTAACGCCGCTAATCTTACCGATGGAATTGATGGCTTAGCAACTGGAACTTCTGCAATCATTATGGTAACACTTGGTGCCTTGGCTTATGTCTCAGGAAATGCGATAATATCCGATTACTTGGATATACTTTATATTCCATTCACTGGAGAAATGGCGATTTTCGCTGCTGCTTTTTTAGGTTCATGTATTGGCTTTTTATGGTTTAATACTTATCCCGCAAAAGTCTTTATGGGAGATACAGGTTCTTTAACAATAGGAGGAATTATTGCAGCTTTTGCAATTCTTATAAGAAAGGAATTATTACTTCCTATTCTATGTGGAATCTTTTTTATCGAAACATTAAGTGTGATACTTCAAGTAGCATACTTCAAGTATACAAAACGAAGAACTGGAGAAGGGAAACGAATTTTCCTTATGTCTCCTCTTCATCACCACTACCAGAAAAAAGGAATTCATGAAGCGCAAATTGTAGTGCGTTTTTGGATTGTAGGAATTTTATTAGCTGTATTAGCACTTATAACCCTTAAAATCCGATGATGAATTGTGTTGTTCTAGGTGCGGGTGAAAGTGGCGTTGGTGCTGCGCTTTTAGCAAAAGAAAAAGGCATTAATGTTTTTGTTAGCGATTTTTCAGTAATTCAGGAAAACTTTGCACAAGAACTAATTCAGGCCAATATAGAGTACGAGCAACAAAAGCACAGCCTAGAAAAAATATATGAAGCGGATATCATTGTTAAAAGCCCTGGTATTCCGGATCATATCCCTTTGATTCAAGATGCAATTCAAAAGGGAATAGAAGTAGTATCTGAAATTGAATTTGCAAGCAGGTATTGTCAAACGCCTATAATTGCCATAACTGGTAGTAATGGGAAAACGACAACAACAGCTTTGATTCATCATCTTTTTAAAGAAAGCGGACTTACGTCCAAAATCGGTGGAAATTATGGTATTAGCTTCGCCCGATTATTACTTGAAAATGATTTGCCTGACGTTTTTGTTTTGGAAATTTCAAGCTTCCAATTGGATGGAATAAACTCTTTTAAACCAAAGATTGCGATTGTTTTAAATATTTCAGCGGATCATTTAGATAGATACCAGTATGAGATTTTGAATTATGCAAAAGCTAAAATGCGGATCACAGCAAATCAAGATTCAAGTGACACTTTTATTTATAATTCTAATGACGAGCTAACAAAGACTCTTTTGAATGAAAATCCTACAGATGCGCAACTCATTCCAGTTGCAGAATTAATTGACGAATTGAACGATTTGGACGGAAGTCCAATAAAGAATAATAATAAACTTTTAAAATACACACATAACCGATTCAATGCACAATGTGCCATATATGCAGCATGCTCTTTTGGCGTAAAGCCAGAACATATCGAAAGCCAATTAAATAGTTTTGAAGGCGAAGCGCATAGAATGGAATTGGTTAAAGAGATAAACGGAATTGAATTTATTAACGACTCCAAAGCAACGAATGTTGATGCTGTTTTAAAAGCACTTCAGTCGCTGGAAAAACCAGTAATTTGGATTGCTGGAGGAACAGATAAAGGAAACGAATACGATGAACTCGTACAACTTGTAAAACCTAAAATTAAAGCACTTCTATGTTTGGGAGTGGATAACACAGCATTGAAAAATGCATTTCAGGAAGTGATTCCTGAATTAAGAGAAACGACTAAAATAGATGAAGCGGTACAATCTGCTTTTCGACTGGCAGATAAGGGCGATATTGTATTATTGAGTCCTGCGTGCGCAAGCTTCGATCTATTTAAAAACTATATAGACAGAGGAAATCAGTTCAAAGATGCTGTTGCGAAATTGAACTAATTGACTCCATTAATTAAGAAAACTACAAAGTCTTAAATGACGAATCTTGCACAAACGATACGTGGAGATAAGGTAATCTGGATGATTGCTGTTATCTTATGCATTGCTTCACTAATGGCAGTGTATAGCGCTACTAGTAGTATGGTTTACGAACAGGTAGATGGTAGTTCTCATCGATATCTTATACAGCAATTAATGTTTATTAGCCTAGGTTTCATAGTGACTTATGTATGCTATCGATTCCATTATATGATCTATGCTAAGTTGTCATTAATCATATTTATTATTGCTTTGATTGCCTTGGTTTACACCAAAATATGGGGGATTGAAATACATGAGGCAAAACGATGGATTGGTATTCCATGGATTAATAAAACAATCCAAACATCCGATTTTGCAAAGCTGGGTATTATAATATTTTTAGCTCACGCACTTTCCAAAAAACAAGATCACATAAAAAGCTTTAAGCAAGCATTTATGCCTTTGATTTTTCCTGTATTACTTATATGTGGATTAATTGTAAGTGATGATTTATCTACAGCATTTATACTTTTTGCAACTTGTATAACACTAATGTTTATAGGAAGAGTAAAGGTACAATACATTCTTATTATGTTATTGTCAGGAATCTTTCTGTTTGCTTTTATATTCATGCTGGGCACATTTTTCCCTGAGCATATCAGAGTGGAAACTTGGATTTCACGATTCAATGAGTTTTTTGCCCAAACAGGTTATCAAGCCGACCAATCAAAAATAGCTATTGCTAATGGAGAATTCCTTGGAGTAGGTCCAGGTAATAGTATACAGAAGAATTATTTGCCGTATGCTTATGCGGATTATATATATGCGATTATTTGTGAAGAATATGGATTAGTGGGTGGAGTATTAATGATACTGTTGTACTTAGCTTTATTGTTGAGATGCACAATTATGGTAACAAAATGTCCAAAGACTTTTGGTGCTATTTTAGCCTATGGTTTGTGTTTGAATATTGTCTTTCAAGCATTTGCCAATATTGCTGTATCGGTACAGATGGTTCCTGCTACAGGATTAACATTGCCACTAGTAAGTATGGGAGGAACAAGTATGTTATTTACCTGTGTTTCTCTTGGTATTATTCTCAGTGTGAGTCGATATGTACAAGAAGCGCGAATGCAAAAATTGGTTTTAGCCGAAATAGAAGAGAATGAGAGCGATAATTAGCGGAGGCGGTACCGGAGGGCATATATTCCCTGCAATTTCGATTGCTAATGCTTTAAAAGCAAAGCAACAAGACGTGGAAATCTTGTTTGTAGGTGCAGAAGGTAGAATGGAAATGGAAAAAGTGCCAGAAGCTGGTTATAATATAGAAGGTTTACCTATTGCAGGTTTTCAGCGAAAAATGAGTTTGAAAAACTTGAGTTTACCTTTTAAGATTATAGCTAGTCTAAATAAAGCAAATAAAATTGTTAAGTCTTTTCAACCAGATATTTGTATTGGTGTTGGTGGATACGCAAGTGGTCCTTTACTAAGAATTGCACAAAAAAGAAATATTCCAACATTGATTCAAGAACAGAATTCTTATGCTGGAATGACTAATAAAATGTTGAGTAAAAATGCTCGATTAATCTGTGTTGCTTACGATAGAATGGAACGATTCTTTCCATCTAATAAAATTGTTTTAACTGGAAATCCAGTACGTAAGGTGATTATTGATGCTGATATATCGAAAACTGAAGCAAGAGTTTCTTTTGGGCTTGACCCAAATAAAAAGACATTACTTGTATTCGGTGGCAGCTTAGGTGCAAGAACATTGAATGAAGGGATAGCAAGTAAAGTAGAGCTTTTAAAGCAAAGAGAAGATATTCAAGTTTTATGGCAAGTAGGAAAGAATAATTACGCTAACTATTCACAGTCGGAAGCTGCTAGGCTTTCTAATGTGGTGTGTAGTGAATTTATAAAGAAAATGGAAAACGCTTATGCTGCAGCTGATTTAGTTGTTTGTAGAGCAGGGGCTTTGACAATTTCAGAGTTATGTGTTGCAGGAAAAGCTGCTATTCTTGTTCCTTCGCCATATGTTGCAGAAGATCATCAAACGGAAAATGCAAATGCATTAGTGAGATCTCACGCAGCAAAGTTGATTAAGGATAGTGAAGCTGCAGATGTTTTGCTTCAGGAAGCTTACGATTTACTTGATCAACCAAGCAATATTAAAAGATTAGAAAAAGAGATAAAGACGCTGGGTAAACCAGATGCAATAGATCACATTGTTGATAAAATTATGGAGCTGAGTGAGTGTTAGAAAATTACATATCGACCACATTAAAAAGGTGTATTTCCTAGGAGTAGGAGGTATAGGTATGAGTGCTATTGCGCGCTATTTTCTTTTACTTGGTGTAGAGGTTCATGGTTACGATAAGACTAGAACACCATTGACAGAAAGTCTGGAGAATGAAGGTGTTTCTATTCATTATAATGAAGATCCATCAGCTATACCTGCTGATCTTGATTTGATTGTTTACACGCCTGCGATACCTGCGGAACATAAAGAATGGGAGCTATTAATAGCTAGTGGTGTGCCATTGAAAAAAAGAGCTGAGGTGCTAGGCATAATTAGTGCTGCGAAAAGAACAATTGCAGTTGCAGGGACTCATGGTAAAACAAGTACAAGTAGTATGACAACAGCGTTTTTAAGAAGTGCTGGTGTTGATGTTACTGGGTTTTTGGGAGGAATAGTGAAGGACTTCGATAGTAACTTTGTGTACGGTGAGAGCGATTGGGTTGTGGTAGAAGCAGATGAATTTGATCGATCTTTTATGCACTTGAATCCTGAAATATGTGTGCTATTATCTATGGATGCTGATCATCTTGATATATACGGAAATCATGAAGAAATGTTAAGTACCTTCCGTGATTTTACGATGAATATAAATGAAGGTGGTAGTTTATTAATAACCAATGAAATAAAAGAAAAGATAACAGGAGATTGGAAAGATGCTCTGGAGGCGAAAGGAATTAGAATATATGAGTTTGGCATAAATGAAGGTCATTATAATTCAACTGGATTAAGTACGAGAAATCATGCGTTTGGTTTTGATTTTAATGTTGGATCTGAAACTAAATTTTCGTCTGAAATAAATATGCCTGGAAAGCATAACGTTTCAAATGCGACTGGAGCACTTGGTATATGCGAATTACTTGAATGTGATAGTAAGTTACTTGCTGAGGGTGTTCGTTCTTTTGAAGGTATAAAAAGAAGATTTGATTTCGGAAAGAAAAGTGATGATCAAGTTTATATTGATGATTATGCACATCACCCAAGTGAATTAAATGTTTCTATTCAAGCAGCTAGAGATTTATATCCCAACAAAAAGATTACAGCTGTTTTTCAACCTCATTTATTCAGTAGAACGAATGATTTTATGGATGATTTTGCAGAAGAATTATCTAGAGTGGATGAATTAATTCTTATGGAAATTTATCCAGCAAGAGAGAAGCCAATGATTGGTGTAACAAGTAGTGTATTAAAAAGTAAAATAAATAAAGAAAATGTACCTGTTTTAAGTGAAGAAGAGGTGCTTGAATATGTTGGAGAAAGAAAAGCTGAGCTAGAAGTTTTGATGACTTTAGGCGCTGGTAATATTGATCGATTAGTTGAACCTATTAAATCAATTTTAAATAATTAATCATGGGAGTATTAAAAACTAAGGATGGGATTAATTATAGAAGAATTACAAGTATTCTTTTACTAGCTGCAATATTGTTAATTGGCTATCAGGCAATTCAATATAAAAAGGATAAAGCATTCAACAAGTTAACAATAACCGTGCATAAAATTGAAGGAGGGAATGCTCTTCTGAATAAAGCGGAAGTACTTAAAATAATGAGACAACATTTGGGCTTCGACCCAGCTGTTTCTAATATAGATAACATTAATGTAAGAGCTCTCGAAGAAAGACTAGAGCGCAACCTTTTTATTAAAAAAGCTACGATTTACATTGATTCCAAAAACGAAATGAAAGTTGAAGTCTTTCAGCGAAAACCAATTGCGCGTGTGAAGGAAGGTAAAGTGGATTATTACGTTGCTGCTGATGGTAAAAAGATTCCTACAAGTAATTATAAAACATTAAGAGTGCCTTTGATTAGTGGACATGTGGGAAGCTTGACAAGTAAAACTAAAAAGGGACGTAAGGCATATAAAGAAATGCTAGGATTGATCTTGAAAATTGAAGAGAATGAATTCTTAAATGCATTAGTAGAACAGATAGTAATTAAGCCGAGTGGTAAACTGACATTGATTCCTAAGATAGGGTCGGAGAGAATAGAATTTGGAGATTTGACAGCGTGTGATGAAAAGCTATATAAATTAGAAAAGTATTACGAGTGGGGAAAGAATCAAGACGGATGGGATAAAT
>CAZMKA010000190.1:0-5629 GCA_964566605.1 uncultured Saprospiraceae bacterium
CTGTATATTGGTTAGCTCAAAAATCTCTTGAAATGGGATCGTACCTAAAAGAAGGTGATCTTATTCTTTCAGGCGCTTTGGGACCAATGATTAAAATAGATAAAGGAGATCAAATTAAAGCTGAATTCAGTGGTTTAGGTGACGTAAGTATTAAATTCGAATAATGAAGAAAATTGCTATAATAGGTTCGGGAAATATAGGTACAGATCTTTTAATTAAAATTAAGAGAACATCTAAGATATTATCTGCTGCTGTATTAGTGGGAATAGATGAAAATAGTGAAGGATTAGCGAGAGCTAAACGTATGGGGGTTGAAGTCACTCATCATGGAATTGATGGACTAATTAAAATGGAGGTGTATAAAGATATTAAAATTATTTTCGATGCAACATCGGCAAAAGCTCATCATTATAATTGGAATAAGATAAAGAATGATGAAAGTAAAAAGATTATTGATTTAACACCTGCTGCTATAGGTCCATTTGTTATTCCATCCGTAAATCTTGATCAATTAAAAAAGGAAAGGAATATAAATATGGTAACTTGTGGTGGACAGGCTACAATTCCTATTATTGCTGCTATTAATAGCGTTTCTCCAGTCATATATGGAGAAATTGTAGCATCAATTGCAAGTAAATCAGCTGGTCCTGGCACAAGAGCTAATATTGATGAATTTACGGTAACAACATCTGAGGCTATTGAAAAAGTAGGAGGAGCAAAAAAAGGTAAAGCTATCATTATTCTTAATCCTGCTGAACCTCCTATAATTATGCGTGATACTGTATTTACGTTATCCAAATCTGATAATAAAAAACATATTGAAGATGCAATCCTGAATATGGTAGAGAAAGTGCAGCAATATGTTCCGGGTTATTCATTACATCAAGAAGTTCAATTTGAAGAAATTAGCAAGGAAAACAAAATATATATAGATGGAGTAGGGCATGTGTCAGGTCTGAAAACTTCTGTTTATTTAAAGGTTGAAGGAGCTGGACATTATTTACCTTCATATGCTGGCAATCTTGACATAATGACAAGTGCTGCACTAGCAGTAGGAGAATCATTATCAACTTTATGATTATAAATTTGACAATGATAATTTTTCGATTTATCTTAACTTCTTAATGTAACCCTACACCATTAATGAGGCAGTTAAAAATTACCAATAAAATAACCAATAGAGAAAGTTTAGCTCTAAATAAATATCTAAATGATATAGCTAATATTCCTATGCTTGAGCCTCATCAAGAAATTGAATTAGCACAAAAGATTAAACAAGGAGATGAAAAAGCACTTGAAGAATTAACAACTGCAAATCTTAGATTCGTTGTTTCAGTTGCTAAAAATTATCAGAATCAAGGGTTATCCTTAAGTGATCTTATCAATGAAGGTAATGTGGGCTTGATGAAAGCTGCACGAAGATTTGATGAAACTAGAGGCTTTAAGTTTATTTCATATGCAGTATGGTGGATAAGGCAATCTATTTTACAAGCAATTGTTGAATATTCAAGAATGGTGAGATTACCTTTAAATAAAGTTAGCAATTATAATAAAGTCAATGAAGCTTTCACAAGTTTCGTTCAACAATGTGAAAGAGATCCAACACATCAGGAATTGGCGGATATTTTGAATATTCCTGAGAATGAAATCACTACAATATTAGGAAATACTAGTAGACATGTTTCTGTTGATGCACCTATTGGTGGAGATGATGGAAATTCTACATTACTTGATCTCTTTCAAGAATTAGAAGGTAATGCTCCAGATGAGAGTTTAATGAAGAAAAGCTTAATTGAAGAGGTGAAATTTGGCCTTGAAAGATTAAGTCCTAGAGAAATTGAAATTCTTAGTGATTACTATGGCTTAAATGGAAAATCTCCTCATACACTTGAAGATATAGGTAATAGACATGGTTTAACAAGAGAACGAGTTCGACAAATAAGGGATAGATCATTACGAAGATTGAAAAAATCTTATAATCATCAATCACTTAGATCTTACCTTTAATTTTTGTAGTCTCTTAGCTAAATATTCCATCAGAATAAAATATATAGTTAAATTTGAGAATGCTTTCTATTTTTGAATACTTATTTACCGGAAAATCAAGGCTTCGTAAGGAAATTAACGATGCTAGACTTGATCTTGATAAAATTTCAGAAAATTTAGTCGATTGGAATAAAGATGAACTAGAACTTTTATCATTGATACAAGATAGCAGAAAAATGCGTTCTGCTTTCTCTAGCTCAGTAGAAGGAATAATATGCTCGATTTATCATGAGCATATGATATCTTATTTATGGACTAAAGTTCAAGGTTTTGGTAACTTTTCAATTATTGTTGCTAATACCTCTAAATACAAATTTGACTTTATAATTAAGCAAAACCTTTGTTCATTCTACGTTAACGATCAATACTTAGGTGATTTTAAAAGTGATAATAAATTATACTTATCCAAAAATCGAACACTTGCATATATGAAGTCGTCATCTTCTTCAGAATGGTGGGCGATTCATGTAGAAAATGAATTTGTAGGAAGTTTAGTTAATTTAAAAATGGCTAGAAAGGTAAATCCAAGAGCTTTACAATTAAAACGTAATCTAACAGAAATTCAAGAAGCAGTAATTTTAAGTATAGCAATTTATAAAATAGTGGAATTTACGCGTAAAATGAAAAAGATTCCTTTTGAATAGAATAAATGAAGTGTAAAGTTCATTTTTATTACACCTTAATTTCTAGAGATAAAAAAGGAATTGAAATTATAAATTGCCGCTAGTTGTAGTTTTTTATTTTTGAGAATATATAGTGCAAACCAGCTTGAACAAATTGGTTTTAGGATTTTTAATTCATTTTCTAAATCCTGTTTTCTGAGATGTTAATAAGCTTACTTTTATTTTGGGGTTATAACCCCAAAACAAAGCTTTCAACAATTCAGCTTTACTTCATATTTAAATAGAGCTGCTGTAGTTTTGAATAAAAGTATATTAGAATAGATGATGTGCTTTGTTAATTATCAAAAAGGAAATCTAGTAAAGAGAGAATTTAAGAACATTTAGAATGAAAGAAATATTTATACAAGATGTTACATTGCGTGATGGTATGCATGCTATAGGTCATCAGTATACAAAGGGTCAAGTTGAAGAAATAGCAAAATTACTAGATGATGCAGGTGTTGATGGAATTGAAGTAGCTCATGGTGATGGTATTTCTGGTTCAAGTTTTAATTATGGATTTGGAAAGCATACAGATTGGCAATGGATTGAAAACTTGTCTGATATACTTGATAATACAAGATTAACAACTTTGATATTGCCTGGTATTGCAACAATTGAAGATCTTAAGACTGCTGCTAAGCTTGGAGTGAAAAGTGTTCGAATTGCAACGCATTGTACTGAAGCAGATGTTTCCATTCAGCATATTGAAGCTGCCAAAAAGATAGGCCTTGATGTTGGTGGGTTTCTAATGATGGCTCACATGAATTCACCTAAACAACTAGCTGAACAAGCATTGATAATGGAAAATGCAGGTGCAGATTGTGTATATGTCACTGATTCGGCAGGAGCACTTGTGATGGATGGAGTTACGGAAAGAATAAAAGCATTTAAGGATGTGCTAAATCCTTCAACGGAAATTGGAATTCATTGTCATCATAATCTTTCTCTTGGAATTGCTAATACGATAGTCGCTCTAACATGGGGCTAATCGTTTAGATGCTTCACTTGCGGGAATGGGAGCTGGTGCAGGAAATGCGCCATTGGAAGTTTTAATTGCTGTTATGAATAAGATGGATTATAAAACAAATTGTGATGTTTTTAAATTAATAGATATAGCAGACGATATCATAAGACCATTGCAACAAAGGCCAGTCCGAGTTGATGGAGATACACTATCACTTGGTTATGCAGGGGTTTATTCAAGTTTTCTATTGCATGCTGAGAAAGCAGCAAAAAAACATAACTTAGATACAAGAGCTATTTTACTAGAATTAGGCAAAAGAAAAATGGTAGGTGGACAGGAAGATATGATAGAAGACGTTGCACTAGATTTAAAAACATCTAGCTGAACGAAGTCTATATAATGAGTAAAAAGTGATGGGAGGAAGAGCATGTAAGAAATATCAAAAGAAGAAGAAAAATAATAGGTGTAAATAATGCCCAAAGCTCTGGAAACTAAGCTTAATGAAAAAATGTTTCTTAAATCAGATTATTTATATTGGATTTGCTTGATTGAAATTGATAGTTAAAATTTATAAAAAAGACATAGTTATAGATATAATCTATCGAATGATAATAAAATTCAATAGTAGAATTTAAATGTAATTGTATTATATATTAATAATTTATATCAACTTTGAAATAAAAAATATAGAAATGAAAGATCTTAGTCCGGACAATGGAAATGGTAAAAGTTACCAAATGAATAGTCCAAGTAAATGTCCATTTCTTGGAGGTGAACTTAGTAGTTCAGCAGGAAATGGTACTACAAATAAAGAATGGTGGCCAAATCAATTGAAATTAAATATTTTAAGACAAAATTCTGAAATGGTTGATCCAATGGATCCTGATTTTGATTACCGTTCAGAATTTCAAAAGCTAGATTATAAAGCCTTAAAGCAAGATCTTGTGAATTTGATGACAGATTCTCAAGAATGGTGGCCAGCAGATTATGGTCATTATGGACCTTTCTTTATAAGAATGGCGTGGCATAGTGCAGGTACTTACAGAATTGCTGATGGAAGAGGTGGAGGAGGAGCTGGATCTCAAAGATTTGCACCTTTGAATTCTTGGCCTGACAATGGAAATCTCGATAAAGCTAGACTTTTATTATGGCCAATAAAGCAAAAGTATGGTAAGCAAATTTCATGGGCAGATCTAATGATATTGACAGGTAATGTTGCCCTTGAGTCAATGGGATTCAATACATTTGGATTTGCTGGAGGTAGAGCGGATATATGGCAACCTGAAGAAGATGTTTATTGGGGATCTGAGACAGAATGGCTTGCAGATAAAAGATATACAGGAGATAGAGAATTAGAAAATCCACTGGCAGCTGTACAGATGGGATTGATTTATGTAAATCCTGAAGGACCAAATGGAAATCCAGATCCAAAGCTATCAGCTCATGATATAAGAGAAACATTCGGTAGAATGGCGATGAATGATGAAGAAACAATAGCATTAATCGCAGGAGGTCACACATTTGGTAAAACGCATGGTGCTGCAGATCCAGGCGAATATGTTGGTCCAGAACCAGCAGGTGCTTCTATTGAAGAGCAAAGTCAAGGATGGAAAAATTCCTTCGGGACAGGTAATGCACAATATACAATTACTAGTGGTTTGGAAGGTGCATGGACTACTACTCCAGCTAAATGGAGTCATGATTATTTCAAACACCTGTTTGAATATGAATGGGAATTGACAAAGAGTCCAGCAGGAGCTTATCAATGGGTACCAACTGATGCTTCTAATGCCAATATGGTTCCAGATGCGCATTTATCAGATGTAAAGCACAAGCCAATAATGTTAACTACTGATTTAGCATTAAGAGAAGATCCAGCATATGCAAAAATTTCAAAAAGATTTTACGATAATCCTGATGAGTTTCAAGATGCCTTTGCAAGAGCATGGTTTAA
>CAZMKA010000190.1:5639-7124 GCA_964566605.1 uncultured Saprospiraceae bacterium
GGTTTAAATTGACTCACAGAGACATGGGACCAAAAAATAGATATCTAGGTATTGAAATTCCAAACGAAGATTTGATTTGGCAAGATCCTATTCCTGCATTAAATCATACATTAGTTAATGAAAATGATGTTGCGGTTCTTAAACAAAGTATTCTTGAATCAGATTTAACAATTAGTCAGTTAGTAAGTACTGCTTGGGCTTCTGCTTCAACTTATAGGAATTCTGATAAAAGAGGGGGAGCGAATGGTGCAAGAATTAACTTAGCTCCACAAAATACATGGGAAGTTAATAATCCATCTCAATTAAAGTCTGTACTAGAAGTTTTAGAAGGAATTAAGAATTCTTTTAATACTTCGCAATCAGGTGATAAGAAGATTTCATTAGCTGATATTATTGTGTTAGCAGGTTGTGCTGGAATAGAAAAAGCAGCAGAAAATGCAGGAGTAAATATTCAAGTGCCTTTTACACCTGGTCGTATGGATGCTTCTATAGAGCATACAGATGTTGAATCATTCTCTGTATTAGAGCCTATAGCAGATGGATTCAGAAACTACATGAAAGCAGAGTATACAGTTTCTGCTGAAGAATTATTAGTAGATAAATCACATTTACTTTCTCTTACCGCACCAGAAATGACAGTGTTAGTAGGAGGTATGAGAGTACTTAATACTAACTATGATGGTTCGGATTATGGAGTATTTACTGATAAACAAGACTCTTTAACGAACGACTATTTTGTAAACCTTCTTGATTTACGAAATACATGGAAAAGTGTTGACGATAGTGACACAATATTTGAAGGAAAAGATAGAATTACTGGAAAAGTTAAGTACACAGGAACTAGAGTTGACTTGATTTTTGGGTCAAATACTGAATTAAGAGCATATGCTGAAGTTTATGCATCATCAGATGCACAAGAGAAGTTTGTGAACGATTTCGTGTCCGCTTGGACTAAAGTAATGAACTTAGATAGATTTGATTTAGTTTAAAAACTAATATATCTAAACTAAAAAAGGGTTTTTCTCGATTGAGAAAGACCCTTTTTTGTTTCTAAAAGTACCCGAGGTGGGACTTGAACCCACACGCTCTAATGAGCACAGGATTTTAAGTCCTGCGTGTCTACCAATTCCACCACTCGGGCGGTACTTTATGAGCGAAAGACGGGATTCGAACCCGCGACCCCGACCTTGGCAAGGTCGTGCTCTACCAGCTGAGCTACTTTCGCTTTTGCTTTTTTCTAAGCGGGTGCAAATATAAAATTTATTCTTTATTCAAAAAGGACTATGACTATTTTTTTAAGCTCTTTTTATTTCTTCTAAATTATAAATCTGTTAATCAACCACTTGCACACAAATATATTACATTATTACTTTTAAAAATTATATATAACACTCATTAAAGTGAGTCATTTTAAAAAGCATAAATAGTATGTTATGATGTTCCCCCAATATGTTAGACAACTTAAGTAAGATATTAAGTTTGAAA
>CAZMKA010000191.1:0-6579 GCA_964566605.1 uncultured Saprospiraceae bacterium
TAAGCTGACCTGCAGATGCCTTAAACCGATGTTTTAAATTACAACTCATGTCAACAGCTAAATCGAAAATAAAAAAAGTTACTACCCAAAAGCTTCTTGAACTAAAGGAAGCAGGTGAAAAAATAAGTATGCTAACTGCATATGACTATTCTATGGCGAAAATCATAGATGAGGCTGGAATCGACATGATTCTCGTTGGTGATTCTGCTTCGAATGTAATGGCTGGTCATGAAACGACTCTTCCCATAACTCTTGACCACATGATTTATCATGCACAATCCGTTGTTCGTGCAGTGAATAGAGCTTTTGTAGTAGTTGATTTACCTTTTGGTTCTTATCAAGGAGATAGCAAAAAAGCACTTCGCTCCGCTATTCGTATTATGAAAGAGTCCGGTGCACATGGTGTAAAATTGGAAGGTGGCGCTGAAGTTAGTGACTCGATCAAACGAATCTTATCAGCTGGGGTTCCTGTGATGGGACATTTGGGCTTGACCCCACAATCCATTTATAAATTCGGTACATATACGGTTCGTGCAAAGGAGGAAGAAGAGGCAAACCGATTATTAAATGACGCTCAATTACTTGAAGAATTAGGGTGTTTTGGAATTGTTCTTGAAAAAATACCTGCCAAACTTACTAAACAAGTAAGTGATCGCGTTAAAGTACCATTAATAGGAATTGGTGCTGGAGAACACGCTGATGGACAAGTACTTGTAATTCATGATTTACTGGGAATTACTAAAGAATTCAACCCTCGTTTTCTACGTAGATACATGGATTTATTCGACGGGATTAAAGGTGCTGTTGAGCAATACATTTCGGATGTGAAATCTGGCGATTTCCCCAATGAATTTGAACAATATTAATGTTGAAAAAAGTCATTATATATGGTATTTTATTACTTTTCTTAATAGGAGGAGGTATCGTATTTTTCTTTTACGATGCAATTTACAGTCCGTATACAGAAAAGCAATATGAGTTATTTATTGATGAATCAAGTTCAAAAGAAAGTGTAACAAGTGAATTGTTGGAAAATGAAGTAATACCTGAAGTAAAATCTTTCAAAACGGTATCTAAGCTCATGTCCTTCAATAGATTAAAACCTGGAAGATATATCATTAATGAAGGTTTAACCGCCCGACAATTAATCAGCAAATTAAGAGCGGGAAGGCAGGATGCGGTAAATCTTACCTTTAATAATGCTAGATTAATCGATGATTTAAGTGGTAAATTAGCAAAAAACATTGAGCTAGATTCATTGGAGATATTGGAATTTCTGCGTACTTCTCCCCTAGTCGCTGAAGCTGGATATAGTCAAGAAACTTTGATGAGTTTATTTATCCCCAATACTTACAAAGTATATTACAATATATCACCTAAAGACTTATTCGATAGGTTGCAAAAGGAACACGATAAGTTTTGGACGAAAGAGAGAAAGCTGCAGGCTGAAAAGTTGGGGCTTACGCCCAAAGAGGTTTATACATTGGCAAGTATTGTTGACAAAGAGTCCTTACAAAAAGATGAAAAACCAAGAATTGCTGGAGTGTATCTCAACAGAATTGAACGTGGAATTCCTCTGGAAGCTGATCCTACTGTTGTATTTGCATTGAAGCAATTCGATTTAAGGCGTGTTTTATTTAAGCATCTAGAATATGATAGTCCTTATAACACATATAAATACCTAGGCTTACCTCCAGGACCTATAGGAATGTCCAGCATTTCAGGAATAGATGCTGTTTTAAATAGAGAAGATCATGAATTCATTTTCTTTTGCGCTAAGCCCAATGGAAAAGGAAGACATGCATTCGCGAAAACATTGGCAGGTCACAATCGAAACGCTAGAAAATATCAACAATGGCTGAATTCACGAGGAATTCGATAACACAGCTCATTGATTCAAAGGTTACTGAATTTATTAATGAGCACGAACTCTTGAGCAATCAGGATAGGATTCTACTTGCGTGCTCCGGTAATCTTGATAGTATATTTGCCCTACATTATTTACTTTCGAAGTCATATAATATTGCTACAGCTCATATTGATCACCTTACACGAAATGGGCAAAGTACTCTTGATGCTGCGTTTCTTGAGGCTGAAGCCAAAAGACTAGGTATTGCATTCTATAAAAAAGCTATTGACATTAAATCTATTATCAAAAATTCAGGCAATTTTCAGGAAGTTGCACGAAAACAAAGATATCGCTTTTTCGCAGATGTCATGTCAAAAGAAGGTTATACTAAGCTTATTACTGCTCATCATGGCGATGATAATGTAGAAACAATGTTAATGAATCTTGGACGTGCAGGAGGCATAAAAGCAATGCGTGGTATTTCACCGAAACAAGATAATCTAATAAGACCTTTTCTTTGCTTAAGGAAGAATGAAATTCAAGCATATGTGGATTTGCATAACATCGCATATGTAAAAGATGCATCCAATGAAGAATCTGACTATCAACGCAATTATTTCCGAAATGAAGTTATTCCTGTAATCGAAAAAAAGGATGAAGATTGGGTTAATCAGACGATGAAAAGTATTTCTTACATGCTGAAGTGGGAAGAAGCGTGGAATGATATTGTTGATTCACTCGTAGAGAAGAAAGGAGCTTTGCTTAGTATTAACTGGCAATCATTAACAAGCAAAAAAACACCTGAATTATATCTATTTCATGCTTTGGGGAAATACGGATTTAATATGGCTCAAGTCGATGAGATATTAATGAGCGAGCAAGTAGGAAAGAAATGGCAAAGTCATTCGCATACCTTGTTTAAAGAACGAGAAAACATAGAATTCTTCAACAATGAAATACTCGAAAATACAGCTTCTTATTCATGGGGAGAAGTCTTTCCTCGAATTGGTGAATTGAAAATTGAAGATTTACGATCAGATAAAAACAAAGTAGTAGTTCCTAATGATATCGATACATCGGAGCTATTAATAAGACATAAATTACCTGGAGATTTCGTACAACTCCGAGGAGGAAAAAAGAAGCTTAAAAAACTATTCACAGACGAGAAATGGAGTAATTACTATAAGTTGACATCTTATGTAGTTGCAAGAAAAAGTGAGGTTTTTTGGATAGAAAATTATTAAGTGACGCTCTATTAACTATCTCGTTTTAAGCTATTCTAGCTCTTAAGAATCTATACCCGCTATAAACGATAGGAAATGTAAAAAACAAAATCCATATTATTAATTCTGGTCTTACTATTTTATAAATATAATTACCTCCAAATAAAATGATTGCATAAACCAACGAGAAGATACTTACAGAAATATTTTGCTGATCAACTACAAATCTGTTAATATGCAACTTGCGTTGTTGTTTTAAATCTTTAAAATATTCTTTATTGAAAAAAGTAGTTTTGCCTGGTAAAAAAGAAATGATCATCACAAAATTGTGCATTATATACATTGTTGAAATTCCCAATAAAAAGTATTGAATTATAATCAACAGACTATTTATTGTTAATATATCAGAAGCATCTTTGTGCATAAAGACAAAGTCTATAAGATAAATAACAGCAAAGAATCCATAAACAATCATACTCCAAATACTGAGTCTTAATCTACTTTTAGAAGTATGTTCTTTTAACGAAAATGCATGATATATAGAATAACAACAGCCAATAAGTGCAAGTACTGACAAACTTATAAGAATAACATGTGAAAATGCGATTTTCTTCATTTCCCATATAAAATAGATAATAGCTAAAGATTGCATAAAAACAATACCCTCATCTATTTTGGCAAATAATTTTTCGTAGTTAAAAGCAATGGAGAATATTCCATAAATAAAGACAAAATAGATAGGAATTTTCATCAATCTATCACTAAAAACATAACTAACTTCTTTTGCTGAAGGCACTAATCCAAGGAAGCTAAATAATAATGCCACACATACAATACCAAAGGTAACTGACGCATTTTCATTCAGCTTATTAGTTTTATAAATTAAGCCAACGATTAAAGCAAACATTCCAAGAGGCAATTCTTTTCCTTTGTATAAGTAGGCATATAAAACAATTGCTAAAATAATACTGAAAACTATCGAAAATCCGATAATCCAATACATTTTAATTTTTTGTTTGCTTTTTAAAGTCAATTGATTGAATTAAATGATAAATGTATATTAATAGTTACAGGAAAAAGTACATACTTATTTTCTTCTTCTTACATTACCACTCCAAGCCTCTGTTTTACTTCTTCTTTCAACATGTCCTCTACTTTAGAAATTTTTGTTACAATAAAAATTACAATGAATGCCTCAATTACTGTCAAGCTATCGGTAATCATATACGTTCGCGCTTCATTAATCAATTCATTCCTTGTTTCTGCTAGCTCAAATCCTGTAAACAGAATACGTTCTAAAAAATGAGTTCCAAGAAAAAATATCCACCACAGAGTTATTGCGAAATTTATGTTTTCTATCTTAAATTTAGGATTTAGTTTCTTTACGTTTTCTTGTGTCTTAGCGCATATTTCCATCATAATCTTTACAGGAACAACTAAAAACACGAAAGGAATGATCCAAGACCAAAAAGCCATTGGTTCATTATACTCTAGCTTACTAATTCCCATCCTGTGTAAGTTACCATAAGCTCTACGAAACCACATAATAAAAACAACGATTGATGTAATTAACAGAATAAATTGGGCGATAGCTATAACTGCGTAAACAATAGGTGTAATAGAACTGTATGAATCAAAAACAGTAGTTAAATCATTATTAACTAAACTCCGATATTCAAAAAAACTATAAATAATATGAAGTATAGAGAATATAATTAATCCCCAAAACACATAAATTAATACTTTCCCACGAGTTGAATTATCTTTTATTTCATAGGATTCTTCGTAACCTACTTTTTGGATTGTATTATAAGAATCATTTTGAATAGGATTTTCATTTTCTAAGTATTCTTCATCATCATTCATTTGGTAAGTTATTTTTCTAAATATAAATATACTTATTTAAATAATTCTGCCCTACCATATAACTTGCAAATGGGGCATTCTTTAGCATTATGACCTCTCGCTGGGCAATATTCTCTTCCGAAGAATATTATCTGAAGATGAAGCTTATTCCATATTTCTTCGGGGAATAAGCGTTTAAGATCCTTTTCTGTCTTAGTTACATTCTTGCCTGTTGACAATTTCCATCGATAAGCTAATCTGTGAATATGTGTATCTACGGGAAAGGCTGGTACGCCAAAAGCTTGAGCAATGACAACTGATGCTGTTTTATGTCCCACACCTGGTAGTTCCTCTAATTCTTCTAGCGTTTTGGGTACTTCACCATTATACTTATCTATCAAAATATGAGATAAATTAAATATCGCTTTGGACTTCGTAGGTGAAAGGCCACATGGTCTTATTATCATTCGAATTTCCTCTACCGTCAACTTTATCATATCAAAAGGATTATCGGCCTTTTCAAACAAGAAAGGAGTAACCTTATTAACTCGCTCATCTGTACATTGAGCAGATAATAAAACCGCCACTAATAAGGTATACGGGCTTGTATTATCCAATGGAACTGGAGTTTCTGGATATAAGTCTTCCAGTATTTGGGTGATGTGAGTAACTTTATCTGCTTTGGACATTAGATTGTTCTTAGAAAGTCAATAGTATCAACGTTGTCTGCATAATCAGACAAACTTGGATTTTGGGCTTGACCCGGTTTTACAACATTAAGATTACCAATTGCTTTCGATGAAACAATACACTGCAATTCTTCTTTTAAAGCATCTAGATTTTGTTCAACTGTTGAAACATCGGTGAAGGTTTCATAATGTAAGCAAGCGATTCTAGAATGCAAGCTTTCATGAGGACGCAATATCAAGGCGCCATTCATTAAAAAATCTTCCTGGTTCAATAAATAAACAGCATAATTATAGTCGTAATTATTCTTATACTTACTGTGTAAAATAATCTGATTAAACTCATTCCATATCTCCATAACATTTGCTTTATCTACATCTTCATGAATAAAAGCTTTCGAAACATTTCGACAACCTAATCCATAATAGCTTAACATATCACCTGCTATTTCCCTCAATTCATCATCTGTTGTGTCAGGATAAATCAATGCCACACTTTTCCTGTTCTTTCTTATAATGTGTGGATATTTACTGAAATAATGTTCGAAATACAAACTCGTATTATTACTTCCAGTTGCAATAATTGCATCTACATCTTCTACTTTAGATATGAATTCCACATTCGTTTCGAATCGAGGTTCAATATCAACTAAATCACTGATAATCTGCTTAATAAGCACACCATCCTTAGAACTTAGTTTAATACATGCTTTATGTCCTATTATTAAAACACAAAGGACATCATGAAAACCCACAGCAGGAATATTTCCAGACAAAATCAAAGCAACTTTTTTGGGCGAAAGCCCTTTCAAATCATAAGCTTTTAACCACAATGTCAATTTATCTTTTTGCAAAAACTGCTCACTTATGGCATTTATTGATTGACGAATTGTTTCATCACGAAACCAATTATTCTGTGCTTTCGCAGCAGGAATAACAGCTTGTAACCACTCTTCAGACTGAATCCGCCTATTTC
>CAZMKA010000191.1:6589-7097 GCA_964566605.1 uncultured Saprospiraceae bacterium
CTATCCTATCTTTTACATTCATCTAGTTTATTTTGAAGTTCATCAATCGTGAACGATTTTAATTTTAATTCATTCACTTCTAACACTTTATCAACATCCATCGAAACCGTTCGTTTATGCACATCATCCAGCTTCAGCAACTGAATCAATGCCCACGGAGCACGATTAGAAAAATGAATGTGCTGGTCGCTAACTTCTCTGTGCATATATTTTGGGTGAAAACCCACAATTTTTATCGCTTTAAAAGCAGAAATCTCACTCATTAAATCTTCTAAAAAATTATAGTAAAATAGAAAATCCTCCCATGATTCAAGTTGCACACTTTTTAAAAAATATGTTTCAGTAACATCGACATCTTCATTAAGAAAACCATTTAATACAGTCTCAACAGCTTTGTAATCTTTAAAGTCTACCTCCTCTACTTTCCACTTCGACCCTTTCAATGTTCCAGCAGCAAATGGACATAAATTCAATGATACTATATATTCAGAGATCCATTTCTCAAGAT
>CAZMKA010000192.1:0-3333 GCA_964566605.1 uncultured Saprospiraceae bacterium
GGTGCGGTTTTGTAGTAAAAAGGGGAACATTAAAAGAACATTAACGTTCTTATGGAATTATATCTGCGGGGAAACAAGTTATCTCTTTATATTTGTTACTGAAATTGATCTAGGTAAGATCGAAAACATTGGATTATGAGGAAATTGATTTTTGCACTGCTATTGGTTATTGTGAGTTCGAACGCTTATGCTTCTTTTATTATGGTGCCCATGGATCATGATAGACAAAAGGATCACTTGAAAGCTTATGGCCTGACTTATTGGGTATTGGGATTCGAGACAGAGGCTTATTGGTTGTTGAATTATCGCGGTGGAAGTTTCGCTTTCCAACATACACCAAGATTCGAAGCTGAATGTAAAATCAGAGGAATTTCTTATGAAGTAATTCCTAACTCTAAGTTCAATCTTATTCGCCAAGAAATTTCTTCTCCTGAAGTTAATCAAGAAGTCATCAAACTAGAGAAAGCGCCTAAGATTGCAGTTTATACTCCCGACTTCAATGCAAGAGGAGAAAAAATTCAGCCTTGGGATGATGCAGTTACGATGGTTTTGACCTATGCTGAAATTCCTTATGAAACTGTATATGATCGCGAAGTGCTGGAGGATAAATTAGCTCAATACGATTGGCTGCACCTCCACCACGAAGATTTTACAGGACAATACGGTAAATTTTATGCTTCTCAACATACCAAACCCTGGTATCGAGCCAACCAACAAAAGATGGAATCATTGGCGACTAGTCTTGGGTTTGCTAAGGTTTCAGAACTTAAACTTGCTGTTGCCAAAAAGATAAAAGCTTATGTTGAAGGCGGCGGATTTATGTTCGCTATGTGTTCAGCAACCGATTCATTTGACATTGCATTAGCAGCAGAAGGTCATGATATTTGTCATAATGTTTATGATGGAGATGGTGCCGATGCTTCAGCACAAGGGAAGTTGAATTATGATGCAACATTAGCATTTAAAGATTTTGACTTGATCATGGATCCTATGGTTTATGAATTTTCAAGCATCGATAGTAAAAAGAGAAAGACAACACCGAAAGATGATTATTTTACCCTCTTTGAATTTAGTGCGAAGTGGGATCCTATTCCTACAATGTTGACACAAAATCACACGCGTACAATAAAAGGATTCATGGGACAGACAACTGCTTTTAGAAAAGACCAGGTAAAGTCGGAAGTACTCGTTCTAGGTGAGGCTAAAGCTAATGGAGAAGTTCGATTTTTACATAGCCCTTATGGATATGGAACTTGGACTTTTTACGGAGGTCACGACCCTGAAGATTACAGACACTTTGTGGATGACCCTGAGACTGACTTGAGCTTACACCCTAACTCTCCTGGTTACCGTCTTATTTTAAATAATATTCTTTTCCCAGCAGCAGAGAAGAAGAAACGCAAAACATAATAACATGAAACTAAACTTACTCCTTACTAGTGTCTTTTTTGTTTTGTTTTTTGGGCTTAAAGCCCAAAATTCAGAATGGCAAACATCCTTAGAAGAAGGATTTCGAATAGGCATAGAAGAAAATAAAAACATCCTTGTAGAATTTGGGGTAATCCAAGACGGAACACCGCTTTTCATTAAAGACGAAGTATGGTCAGATGAGGCAATCGTGAATAAATTATCATCATTCATACCAGTTAGTGTAGACCTTGCCAACAAGGCAGAATTATCGATAAAATACGATATTTCTTATGCTCCTACACTTATGTTATTTACTCCAAAAGGAGAATTAGTATTCCGTACTGAAGGATTTTTAGATAAATTCCAACTCGATGAAGTACTGACTTATTTACAGAGTGGCGTGCGCAAAGTTTGTCAATTTAAAACGGTTTTTACCGACGAAGACGTGTTAGGAAATTTACTGATCCTCGAAGAATATATCAAAGGAAGTATCAAAGCGCCAAGAATCATTCAAGATGATTTTTTACGAATGGGAAATAAACTATTGTGGAAATTAGATGATGACCTTTCGGCATTTGACCCTGTGCAAAAACAGCGATTTAAAATCCTTGAAACGCTGCTAGAACAAATAGATTATCCAAGTGAATCAAACGTGACTAAACTATACAAAATGGGGCGTAAAAACTTGATTACAAGCAATCATAGTTTACTTCTTTTTGCAATAAGTTATGGAGAATATGAAAACGGAGATGAAGTTCGAGCAAAGGAAGTTTACGAGGAATTACGAAAACGACTTGGCGAAGATAAACAAGCAGCAGATTATTGTGGTGTACTAGAGTCTTCATTAGGCTTTAAATAAGCTATTCATATTGTTTATTTTTTGGGGTTCAACCCCAAAAACGGAGGATTAAAAATTCTCGTATTATTTTTGGGTTCAACCCAAAAAAACCGCATATTCGTCGATATTTTACGATAATATGTATCTTTATTTCACCTATCACAATTTATGGTCAACTAATTTGTTGAAAAGATTGTATTTAGTGTAGCTAGCAAGGAAAAAAACGAATAAGCATGTTAAAGAAAATCAAGAGATTGTTCATCGTGGAAGAAGAGACCATGGAAGAGAAGCTAGAAAAGGTTGTAAAAGAACATACGCCTGAAGCCAAAAAGAAAAAAACGACTCGTAAAAGATCATCTGAACCTACAATTTCTGTTGAGACTGAAACATTCGACAGCAACATGCAAGGTCCAGCTAAACCAGCTAAAAAATTTACGAGCATTCTGCTTAAAGCATTGAATAAAAACAACTTAGACGGTAGTGATTATCTCGAATTCAAGGACAGTTTACATTCTTTAAAAAATGTCATTGACGATGAAGCGACACGTTATAAATCATCTTATGCAGTATTAAGCAATAATGGTGTTACGAAGGAAAAACTTATTGAAACTTCTGAGCATTATATAGGTGTATTAAAGGAAGAAAAGAACAACTTTGAGCGAACATTCAGGGATCAGCAGACAAAGCAGGTAAAGGCAAGAGAGGATAAAATCGTGAAATTGACTACTGGTCTAGAAAAGAAAAAGGGTCAATTACAAAAATTGATTGCAGATATAGAGGATATGGAAGCTCAACTTAAAGTTGCCAAAAAAGAAGTAAATCAAGTGGCTGGGAAAGTTCAGTTAACAAAGGATCAATTCATGGCTTCTTATCATATGATTGTTGATCAAATAAAAGTAGACGTTTCAAAAATCAAAAAATATATTACAAAGTAGATGGCTGAAAAGAAGAAAAAATCGTTTTGGAAAAGACCTGAAGGAATTACGGGCGCAGTATTTCTTGCTGGAACTATCATTGGTGGTGTTGTGCTTATTAATGCATTTTTAGCAGCAATTGTTAGCTTTTTTAGTGGCACAATAGGAATG
>CAZMKA010000192.1:3343-6975 GCA_964566605.1 uncultured Saprospiraceae bacterium
GATTGTAGGTATCGTGCTTTTGCTAATGATGGTTTGGACTGCGGTTGACCCAAAGGCTAGAGCACTTGTTTCTTACATGTTCAAAAGCTCGATGCGTTGGATTACTGGTATTTTCATCAAAATGGATCCTATAGGAATTCTGAAATCTTATGTAGATGACTTACGAACAAATCTTCGTAAGATGAATCGTCAGATTAGTCAGCTTCGTGTTCAAATGCATACCTTAAAAGAGTTAATGGTTAACAATCAAAAGCAGATTGCGAACAACTTGACAGAGGCAGGAGCAGCGAAAAAAGAGAATCGTACTAATGTAGTGATCTTGAAAACGAGAAAAGCAAGTCGACTGAAAAACTCCAATATGAAGCTAGACAAACTCTATCAAAAGATGGAGGTGCTTTATAGAGTACTGAATAAAATGTACGAGAATTCAGAGATAATGCTTGAAGATATAGAGGATCAAGTACAGGTAAAAGAACAAGAACGCAAGGCTATTTTAGCTTCTCACAATGCGATGGGAACAGCGATGAAAATTTTGAAAGGAGATAAAGACAAGAAGGAAATGTTTGATCGTGCACTAGAAGCAGTTGCAGATGATGTAAGTCAAAAAGTGGGAGAAATGGAGCGTTTTATGCAAGTTTCAGAAGGATTCATGCAATCACTTGACTTGCAAAATGGTGTTTTTGAGGAAGAAGGGTTGAAAATGCTCGAACAGTGGGAAAAAGAGGGAACAAGCTTATTACTAGGAGAAGAGAAGTTGAATATCTTGGAAGATGCAGCGGATGATGATAATATATTGGACTTGAATGAAATTCCTCAGCGAGAAAAGATGGAGAATAGAGATAACCAATACGATACGTTTTTTGAGTAATTTATGGCAAAACGAAGACTTACCACATTTTCTAAAATTATTATTACGCTGGCAATTGTCGGAACAATCGTACTTGGTGTACGGTATCTAGTATTAAATACAGGTCTTGGTGATAAGCTAGAAGAAGTAACAGAAGAAAGAGAACGCGAGCTTGAACAAAAAGCAAAAGAGAAAGAACAAAAACGACTTGCCAAAGAAGAGCAAGAGAAACTAGATGCCGCGGCTAAAGAGAAACAACGACTAAAAGAAGAGGAAGAAGCTAAGCAAGCTGAGCTAAATAAGACTCAGCTAAAAGTTATGCTATACGACAATGGAAGTGCCGTTCCAGCTATTTACTTTAACAAAGGATGGGGAGGAAATATAGAATCAAGGTTCTTTAAAGAATTTGGGTTCAAGGTAGAATTTGTAGTGTATGACAATTTTGACGCCGCAATGGATAGTTGGGCGAAAAATGAATTTAATGTAATGATTCATTCGGTTGATGAGATGCCAAGTTTTTTTGAGCGATGGGAAGATGATGAACCACAAATCTTCATGCAACTCGATTGGTCAAGAGGCGATTTAGCATTAATTTCGAAAAAGAACATCAAAAGTGTCAATGAACTCGATAATAAGCGAGTTGCACTGAGAAGATCAAGTGCTTGTGAGACTTTTATGCATCGAACACTCGAAGCAAGCGGACTAAGTTCACGTGATGTATTATTCAGCGGAGTAATAAGAAAAGAGGACGCTTTCGAGAGTTTTAACACTGGAAAAGTTCAAGCCTTCGTAGTTGCATCAAACGAACCGAAAGCTCTTGCTCGCCAAATGAATGCAAATTTATTGCAAACAACAAAAGAAGCATCGCATGCTGTAGGAAGAACATTCGTGGTAAAGAAAGAATTTCTGGAAGAAAAGAAAGCGATCATTGACAATTTCTACAAAGCGTTGATGACTGCGGTTTCGGAAATCAATAGCGATAGAAATGCATACGAATCAGCAGCAGCAATTTATGCTAAAAATTCGAAGTACACGGAAATTCAGGTGTATGATATGATGGAAGCGGTTCGCTATGCAACACATGAAGACAACAAGAATTTCTTTGGGCTAAATAGCGGGTATAAGGGCATCAAGGCGGAAGAGATTTACAAAGACATGGGAAAAATCTACGCGTCGAAAAAGTTAGCACCGAGTTCAAGGCCAAGATGGAAGTCTTTGTTGTATTTGGGTGCTATCAATGGAGCAGATAGTTCGTTGAAAGGAGCAAATCATCAAGCAGAAAAAAGAAAATTATTTGATGGAGCAGAAGAAGCAATGATGAATAAAGAGGCATTTGCATCGAAGTCTCTCATCATTAATTTTGCACTTGGAGAATCGAAATTATCATTGTCAGCGAAGAGTTTTATAGATGTAAAAATCAAGGACTTACTACAAACATATGCTCATTCTCGCGTCCGAATAGAAGGCAATGTAGCTTCAACGGGAAACAAAGAAGCTGACCAATCATTATCGGAAGCACGAGCAAAAGCGGTGGTTTCGTATTTGATAGAGAAATACAACTATGATGCTGCACGATTCATTATCAAAGGAAATGGGTCTAGTAATCCAGTGAAGGGATGCGAAACGATGCCGAACGATGCTTGTCGGGCGAAGAATAGAAGAATGGAGTTTATGTTTTTGGGGGAGTAGGGAGAAGGGTGAAGTCTTTATATTTCTTTTTCAAAAATGTGTAGGGTTCCGATAGGATTTGACAGGTTTACTCTTTTACATATTACTCAAGAGTTTTCTTTATTTCAAAAAATTTAAAACGATTTTCTATTTTCTCTATAATCTTGATTGTATACCCAATCCTTTGAGATAATTTGATGACAAGAATGTTCAAGCGTTGGTCTTTGGTTAGAGCTGGAGTGATGGAGTCTTTTCATTGTGTTATGGACAGTTGGATCTTTGGTTTCTATCTGGTGATAGATTTTTGTAATTGAGTAGAGTTTGGATGCTTAGATTGGAGTTTATGTCTTGTATTTCCATACCGAAGAAAAAGATTGATTCTTTATTCCCTCAACTTTCAACAAAGTTATAACCTTAGATTATCTACAATCCAATCAACTAAAATTTTTAATTTGACACTTTTATTGACTAAATTTGTGCCATAAAATAAACTTTGAAAAACTACAGTACAAAATATGAACTTATTATACAAGATTGTACAGCTTAGGAAGCTTAAAGGATGGTCACAAAATGAACTCTCTAAGAGGATCGAAGTGTTAAGAGAGATAATTGGACGTTATGAACGTAGCGATGCAACTCCATCTATTGATATAGCAAAAAGGATGGCTGAAGCTTTCGAGGTTAGTCTTGATTATCTTGTAGGTAATGCGGAAGAGAAAGTAGATAAAGCAACTCTTCATAGAGTTCTTGAGATCAATAGGCTTCCTGGCGATGATAAAAAAGTAGTCTTCGCTTTACTTGATGCTTTCATAACTAATCGTAAACTTAAATCCGTTATTCAATAGATGAATAAATTTTATAAAATAGATGTTGCAGTAGATACACCCGAAACTGGAAGTGCATACCCTGCTGTAGAAAGTTATCCTGATTATGATTTCAAAGCTCATGACTCTGTCTATAATTTACATTCAAATACGATTCCTAATTTCACCCCTAACATTAAATTCAAATTAGCTAAACATGCTAAACTAACAGATGTTTTAAGTCAAGCCACAATTTCAGCTAGAGGTTTTTTAGCTAATAAGAGGTTTAAAGATTGCTTAACACAAAACAATAT
>CAZMKA010000193.1:0-6964 GCA_964566605.1 uncultured Saprospiraceae bacterium
CCCATCGGCTTTCGCCGTTCCCTCACTTGAAGTACAGTTGTACTTCATCAGCCTTGTAGGCTGAATCGTTTGGTCATGCTTTTCTCCTCGATTATCTTTGGATAATTACTGAATTTTAACCGCAATTATAAAGTGCAATCTGTATTAGAAATACTCACGATAGCTAATGCTATCCTTGCGTTTTCTTCCTTTTGCTTGATTTAATAATTCTTGAAACTAAAGTGAAACCTTAAAATAGAATTGATATTAAGGGTGGACAAGTGTGTTTTTGAAATATGGGTTGGGACCCAAAGGAAAGAGGAGTAATTGTGCAAGGAAATTGGCTGAGAAGTAATGATGGTAGTGGATGTGGGTTTTCGTAGTACGAGAAAATGAATGGTGTATTTGTGGATGCTAAGTAGAGGAATAGGGTGGACAAGTGCGATTTTTAAATTTGGGTTGGGACCCAAAATAAGGAGTGTGGATGTGCAGGAGATACTGTAATGTATTGGTGCTAGTTGTTTAGGGTTTTCGTAGTACAAGAATATAAATGATGCTTTTGTGGTTGTTTTGCTGAGCTATAAGGGTAGACAAGTATGTTTTTCATAAATGGGTTTAGACCCAAAAAGATAGGATGTAATTGTACAAGGAAAAAGAGCTGAGAAGTTATATATGTGGTGATTTTGGAATCTTGTAGAATGAATAAGAAAAGAGGTTTACAAAGTAAACGTCCTGTGTAATAGGGGAGATATCCTTGGTTTTATTTCATAATACATTTAAGATGTATATAATCTAATCTAGTAACCTTGATATTTACACAATTTTTAATTTTCTTTTAGATGTAGTATGTATTTTGTAATTGGGTTAGTATGTTCTGTTCTGGATCTTATAAATTATCTTTTTAACATAGATGTAGAACTTAATACCTCAATTTGTTATGTTAAATAGTTTTAGAAAATTTATAGGTATACATATGATTTTTTTGTTATGTTTGTTTAAGAAATACCTTATGCTAACATAAAGTTCCTTTTAATGTTACTTGGTGAGGTGTTTTTTGTTATAAAGAGCATAAGAGTTGTAGTAAGTAGATATTTTAGTCGTTGTATAGCATAATACTAGTTGAATGTCATAAAAACAATAAAATGAAGCCTGAAAAAACAGTTGAACAATATGAATCCGAGAATTTTTTACAAAGTGATAAGTTAAAAGATTCTATTCTTATTAAAATCAATAAAAAATATAAAAAAATTTCAAAAAGTAATATTGATTTTATAGCCTCCGACGGAAAATATTCAAATCTCCATATTGGTAATAGAATTTATTCTGTTCGAACATCTTTAAAAAATGTAGAAGAAATTTTGCCACATCAATTTCTTCGTATCCACGCGTCTTTTATTGTAAATACCTCTAAAATCGAATCAATTAATACCGAAACATGTCAAATTGAGTTTGAAGTTGGAATTTCGATACCATATAGTAGAACGTATAAATCTAAGTTATTGAAAATGTATTCAATTATGTAAGGTCTACTTTTGTTATTCAAATTGATAAACTGATAAGGTTAATAGAATATTTCAATTCTCAAGTAAACCATTATGGGTTTAATTAATATTATTTATATAAATTGTGCCTAAACTAATTAACTCGGTAAATCTTTCTATTAATTACAAAATAGATTTTCTTTCATATTAGACCTTTCTAAATAGTTTATTTCGCACAAAAGGTATCATATACTTCTGCAATATGTTTTTTATCTGTTCATCTTTCAGATTACAAACTATTAATTGCTATCACATTCTTTATAGTAAGCATGCTCTGTATTATAATAAAGGCAAATAATATGCCACTATTAATCAATTGCTTATATATTAATAGTATTTCCATGTGTTGAATTTACAGTTTATGCCCAGATTTCATACATTTATACCCACAAAGAAGTCATCTAAGCACAAGTGTCTTACATATAACAATCTTTCATAATATATTTGTTTCGAGAATTAAAACCAAAATCATCAATTAGTGCTTTGTCATAAAGCAATTTATTGTTGTATGTAGAAATGTATAATTTTTGTTATTTAATATTTAAAAGACGTTAGAAGATATTATTATTAATCGCCTTTTTACAACACAAAAACAAAGTCTTACATACAAGAATATACTTTGTGCCAATCTGAGATTTTTTGATAGAATCAGTTGAATTAATTAAAAATTAGTCATGATTCTAGGAAACACAACTTTTACAAAACAATTTATTTTATTTTTTCTTTTTTTCTTTTTTTACTCCTTTTTGTTAGCAAACAACTTACATCTAAGTTCGTTTATCAGCGAAATTAATAATCCCCTTATTCAAGGAAAAATATTTCATGATTTAAACCTAGATGGAGTAAATAATGACCTTATTGGAGGTCTTTCTGACGTTAAGGTAGATTTACTGGATTCAGAGAAAAATATAGTTGCATCTACTTACACAGATCAAAGTGGATCGTACTATTTCCTAGATATTTCAAATAAAGAAGAATATTCTTTAGAAATAGAGTTAAACGAATATATACATCAAGCTTATGATTTCATCAAACCTTCTATAAACGAAAGTACATTAGATATTGGAGTAAAGATGGAAAGAGAAAAATCAATTCCTCCTGGAAATGTAAGTATTCTTGTTTGTGATTTAATCATCGACGAAGTTAAAGTTTCTGAATGTTATTTGGATAATTCTGGAGATTCTAAAAGCACTGTTAGTTTAGAGTTTTCATGGATAGATGCACCAATGAGTAATGACGAAATTAATGTTTCTATTGGAAATCAATCGGCCTCTATATCAATGCTAAATCCAGTTCAAAGAGAAGATGGTTCTTTTTCTGGAGACATTCAACCATTAATTTCACCACAAGTAATCAGTTTCGAATTTGATGCAGATGGCTCTACTCAAAACATAAATATTTCATTTGATTCTAATGCTTCTTGTTTTGACATGGGTTCTGTTACCTTACCTAGTAGTTGTGAACCATTGATATGTAGTAATAACGAAGAGATAGAGGGTTCAATTTATGCTGATAATAATGCAGATGGAATTTTAACAGCTGGAGAGGTAGTCCGATTTGAAGGAATTGATGTTTATTTATTTGGAACTGACGGAAGTGGAAATAGCATACTTTTAGATCAAACAGTTTCTGATAAATATGGAAATTACATATTTTATAATCTAACGAATGGAGCTGAATATAGAGTTGAGTTTCATGTGCCTAATGAGCTATCTGTTATAAACGATGTCTACAGTGGTTCTTCTAATGGCACAAATGTTTCTTTTGTTGAAGCTCCTGCTTGTAATATTAATTATGGATTGCTAGATCCTAGAGACTTCGGGTCAGACTCTATACAAGTTTTTACACCTTGTTATTTAAATGGAGATCGAACACACCCAAGTGTTGCAGATCAAGAAGCATTAGTGTTTTTCGACTATGATGCTGAAGATCTGCCAGTTGATAATGGAAAGACCGTAAATGTCATAGCAACTGCGAGTGAAGTAGGCGGTCTTTGGGGAGTAGCATATAATCGAAATTTAAAGTCTATCTTTTCTTCGGCTGTTGTAAAAAGACATGTCGATTTAGGACCTTTAGGTATTGGTGGAATTTATATCAGTGATGTTAAAAACAACACAACTTCCAATTTCATAGACTTAACATCAATTGGTATTACTTTACAAGGTTCTCCTTTAGTAAGAGATTTAGCGGGTGTAGCATTAACAAGCCCTAATTATGATGTAGAAGCTTTTGAAAAAACAGGTAAAATTGGAATTGGAGATATTGATTTTGACTACTTGGGAGAAAATCTTTATGTTGTCAATCTATATGAAAAAGAAATACATCAAATTGATATATCCGCATTTATTAATGACGGCACATTGCCTACTTCAAGTGATGTTACAGATTTTACCATACCAGATCCTTCCTGTGAAAATGGTGAAATGCGCCCTTGGGCACTTAAGATACATAAAGGTAAAATTTATGCTGGTGTCGTATGCGATGCAAGTAGTGGAACAGCAACAAATTTGAGAGCTTATGTTTATGAAATTGATATTCAAACAAGCCAATCACAAGTAATTTTTGATTTTCCTTTAACTTATCCAAAAGGTGCACCATTTACAAGAAATATAGGTTTAGAAATGGCAACGCAATCAGGATGGTATCCTTGGACAGATGATTATACAGAAACTTTTCCATTTGGTTTAGCAGCAGGTATTCACCCTTCACCAATTTTTATGGATATTGATTTCGATATTGATGGTTCTATGGTTCTCGCATTTGGCGATCGAACTACTATGCAATGGGGAACTAATAATTATGCACCCGATGTAACAAATTCGGACTTTTATAATACGTTCGCAGGAGGAGATGTTTTAAGAGCTTATTCTCAAGGAAATGAATTTATTCTTGAAAATAACGGTAAAGCAGGACCAGCTATTGGTTCCGCGGCAAACAATAATCAAGGACCTGGATTCGGTGAATTCTACATGGATAATATGATTATTTATGCAAATGGAGCACCTTATAATGGAACAGTTCCTGGAGTTCACTCTGAATTATTTTTAGGAGGTTTAGCTATTTTGCCTGGTAGTGGTGAATGTGTTGTGAATTCAGTGGACCCAGCGGTTAATACGAATGGAAATCCTCCTTTACAGTATGTGGCAAGTACGATAGATGCGTCTGGAATTAGAAGAATGTCAAATACTACAGGTCAAACAATTGCAGGTTTTAATGTATATGTTCAAGGCTTTAATGATACAAACGGTCTATTTGGAAAAGGAACAGGATTAGGAGATTTAGAATTGACCAATAAATTCAATGAAATTTTAGAAATCGGAAACTATGTGTGGATCGATGAAAATAAAAATGGGATTATGGATCCTTCCGAAGATCCTATTGAAGGTGTTGAAGTAGAATTATATGATCAAAATAAGAATTATGTATCTACTTCAATTACAAATAATAAAGGAGAATATTCATTTAAATCTATAGATACCGACTTATTACCTGAAACACAGTATTATATTGTTTTTGGATCAGTAACACAATATCCTACTAATTCTATATTAACTGTCAATGATAAAAATTATAAATTAACTATTGACGGAATTGGGATGAATCCAATAGCTGAGCTAAATGATTCTGATCCTATTATTGATCAAGCAGAATTCCTCGAAAGACCATTCATTTCATTCATCTCTCCTGAATTTGGAGATGTAAATCATAATTTGGATGCAGGATTTTATTTATTACCTTCAATTGAGTTTGATATTGATAATATTACTTGTGGTCCTGTAGAACTTGGAGGTACTATTAATGTAACAGTAAATAATGCATCTGAACCTATTATTTATGATTGGTCAAATGATGATTATGATGGACTTTCTGAAATTTTGAATGCTCCAGTTGGAATGTATAGTCTAACAATTACAGATGGAAATAATGAACAAGCTATAGCAACAACAGAAATTACAATTGAATCTTGTCCTCCGAATCCTTGTGAAGCTGGTGAAATGGGTGGAACTGTATTTATTGATTATGATGCAAATGGTACAGATGACGGCGATGGAGGTCTGCAAGGAATAAGAGTACAAATTTTCCGATGTGAAGCTAATGGAACTAGTGAACTTATAGAAACAGTTTATACTGATCCAAATGGAGATTACCATTTTACAGATATGTCAATAGTAGACGGCGAAGATTACAGAATTGAATTTAGTAATATACCTGAAGGATTTACTTCTTCTGTTGAAGGAGCCGATAATGGTACTGAGACACAATATGTGGACGCAGTAAGCTGTAATGTGGATTATGGTATTTTTAATCCTGATGAATTTTGTCAAGAAAATCCTCTTATTGTTACTCCGTGTTATATCGATGGATTACAAAACTCAGGAAGTGATGTATTAGTTGGTATAAATTACGATCGAACAGGAGGAGTTCAAACAATGGCTACAGATGACCAAATAGGACCAACATGGGGTATTGCATATCAAAAGAGCTCACAAACAGTATTTGCTTCAGCACTACTTAAAAGACATACAGCTTTTGGATCTGGTGGAATGGATGCTATCTACATGGTGGATTATTCTTCTCCTGGAGCGAATGGCGAAGGTACATTATTAGGAACAATTAATTTATATGATGATTTCAATATTAGTGTTGGCGTAGACCCTAGAGCTGGTGGAAATAGTGATATAGGTGCAATAGGAACTCCTAGTAGAGATGCTGGTGTTTACGAAGCCGTGGCTACAGTTGGTCTAGGAGATATTGATGTGTCTTCCGATGGGAATACTTTATATGTTATGAATATTGGAGCTTCGGAAGTTGTGCTATTAGATATTAGTGATTTAAATAACATATCTGTAATTGCTCAATACCCCATTTCAAATACAAGTTGTGGAACTTTTAGACCTTGGGCATTGAAAATGTATAATGATGAACTTTACATTGGTGGTGTTTGTCAAAATGCTTCAAATGCTTATGTGTTAAAATACAATAGTACTTCATCTCAATTTGATCAAGTAACGAGTATGGCCCTAAATTATGAAAGAGGTTGTGCTACAATGGGTGCAAATTGTAGATCTGCCGCTTGGCAACCTTGGGTTACTACAGCTGCAAATCATGGTTTAGTTCACGCTCAACCTGTTTTAAGTGACATCGAATTTGATGTGGATGGTTCTCTTATCCTAGGTTTCTTTGATAGATATGGTCATCAAACAGGTTATCCTAATTATTCAGGATCACCTACTGACAATACATTGTATTGGTTTTTCTCAGCAGGAGATATTATAAGGATTTGTAATACAGATTCAGGTTATGTGTTAGAAGGAGGAGTAGGTTGTGAATATAACTTTGCTCCAGTGGGACCACCAGCAGGTCAAGGAGGACCATTAAGTGAATATTATGGTGATTCTTGGACTGATAATATCAATAGTGGTCAGGTTGAAACACCTTTAGGT
>CAZMKA010000194.1:0-1286 GCA_964566605.1 uncultured Saprospiraceae bacterium
CTCTAGCATAGGCTTGATTCTTAAAGCCTTTTTCTTCCAGAAGTTCTTGAGTTTTATTTACCAATGGTTTAGAGAAACTTGTTGTTATCTCTTTTTTTAGTATTGGAATAAATGCAGATTTAAAAGTTTTATTGTCAAAGTTTAATACAATTAAACCATGTTTTGCAAATACTTGGTTGATGAAATGAAACATGAATTCTCCATAGCTGTTTGAATTATTTTTGGCGAAAGCCATTTTATCTTTCAAATCTTCAGCCCAAGTTGATTCTCCTAATATTTCGCTTGTTACTTCGATAACATCATCTAATCCATCCAGTGACATTCTACCTGTAGAACCCTCTTTTTCTCTCTGCCACTCTATTTTATTATTAAATAAATGGAAATGATTAACTTCCTCTAAGTCATGGTCTTCCGCACCTAGGATAAATATAGGTAAAACAGTTTGCTTATCCGACGTCCACTTTTTCGCTACATTTATTGCACTACATATTTTGTAAACGTAGTATAAAGGTCCCATCATTAACGATGGTTGATGTGCTGTAGTAACCGTGAAGCAATTATCCTTTTCTAATTGCTCACAAAGTTCTATGATTTGATTTTCGTATGGTGTTTCGCTGTATTGATTTAATATTTCTTTTACTAAGACATTTCGATCAATCTGATGTTTTTTTCTGTTGGAAACAATTCGGTCTAGTTCTGAAGAATCAAATGAATATTCAATAAACTCGCTGAGTCGTTCGTCACCATTCTGATAAGCTTTATCTCTATCTGAGAATTGACTTATCTTTTCATATGAAATCGATTTGTATTGCATTGTTTAGTTTCGCTTGTTGACTTCTGTTTAACACACAAAATCAATATTGGTTACACTTTAAAGCACGAATATGAAAGAAAATTATATTATTGTTCTTGTCTACACATTTTATTGTTAAATAATTATTTAAATGCAACACCTAAAGTACGTTTTTGGAAGGCTCTTATATGGACTTCTGGTGCTTGTCATTGTATGTGTTTTTATAAGCTCATTAATCTACTTGGGACAAGTTGATCCCTCTAGACTTACTTTTGGTCAACGAGCAGATATTGAAACAGTAGAATCTAAAAGAGAAGAATTAGGCTTAAATAAGTCATTATCGACTCAATTATATGAGTATCTTCTTGACTTAGCACCTATTCATTTTGTGAAAAACGACGATGTTTCATCGAAACCATATAGATTTACTACTATTCTGGCATTATCGGAAAAAACATTGATACTAAAGAAGCCATATCTTCGAAAGTCTTTT
>CAZMKA010000194.1:1296-6920 GCA_964566605.1 uncultured Saprospiraceae bacterium
GAAGGAATGTATCTTCAATGATAGCAGAGGCTATACCATTGACAATTTATTTAGCATTTTCAGCCTTTTTTATTGCTTTGTTTATAGGAGTGGTGATGGGCCTTATAAGCGCATTAAAATATAATACAGCTTTAGATAAGTTTATACTTGCCATAACGTCTTTGGGATATAGTTTACCTAGTTATGTTATTGCTATGGCCTTTGCATTGATTTTTGCATGGTTTTTAGGATCAGTTACGGGTCTGAATATACAAGGAAGTATTTATGAAATTGATGAATTAGGCAATGATGTTGTAAATTGGAAGAACTTAATTCTACCCGCCTTGTCATTGGGCATTAGGCCATTGTCTGTTATCACACAAATTACGAGATCTTCGGTGCTTGATATTATTTCAGCTCCTTATATTAAAACGGCTAAAGCAAAAGGTTTGGCTTACGCCCAAATTTTATGGAGACATGTTTTAGCTAATGCTAAGAATCCTATTGGTACAGCATCATTGGGATGGTTAGCAAGCTTATTAACTGGTGCTTTTTTTGTAGAAACTGTGTTTAATTACAAAGGGTTAGGATCATTGACAGTAAATGCATTGTTAAGTTATGATTTACCATTAATTCTAGGATGTATTTTATGTTCGTCAGTAATGGTTATCCTTATTAATATTGCAACAGACCTTTTTTATAAGTTTTCAGATCCTCGGATATAAAAAAAAGCCCCAATTGCTTGGGGCTTTTATACTAATCTACTTAAGATTGATATGTAAAAAACTCTACTACTATTTTTTTCCTATTGCAAATGCCATTCCAACTCTAAATGAAGAAACACTGTTGTTTAAGTTTCTATTATAGTTATTGAAATATATATGGTCAGTTGCTTGATTAAAATCGTTTTGGTATTTCAAGTCCAAAGAGAAGAATTTGAAATCAATTCCTACACCTGTTTGGATACCTGCGCTGATTGTTGAAGGTCTTAATTCAATTTTATTAAAACTTGAAAGCTCAGAATCTATATTTTGTCCAATATGGAATACAGGGCCAACTCCAATTTTCACATTTTTAAATTTAACACCAGCATAAAGTGGTATATCAAATTGTTGAAAACTTTCTACAAATTCGTTAGATACTCTTGGAGATGCTTCTTCTGTGTAACTTTCTAATTCTAAAGTTTGTTCATATGTAGTATATAATACTTCTGGTTGGAAAAACATCCATCCAAATTCGAATTGAGTAAACACTCCAATACTTCTTGATGGTGTTATAGATTTAGTTGATAATTTATAATCAATTGATCTATTTGCTGATACTAAATATGTAGATTCTTGAGAAAGAGATTGAATACCATATTCAGCACGTAAACCTAATTTTTGAGCAGATAAATTAGCAGTTGAAAACACTGTTAATAAGAGGGCGAAAATAAATAATTTGTTTGTCATAATATTATTTTTAAAGTGTGATGTCTATGTTTTTTGTTTGTTCTTTATTTGTAACGCAAAGTTGGTGTATTTTGTTGATATAGTTGCATAAACAAATAAAATTTAATTTTAAATTAACAATAAAAATCAAGTGATTAATTAAAATAATTCCACAAAATTGAGTTTATGGCAAATATAATTCTGAAAATTTAGTTTTATCAGTAAACTCAAATGGAGCTATAAATAGTCTGTAAAATTTAAATATTTGTTATAATTTGTAAGAAATATTACGTTTAATTTTTCTTTTCCATGATACAAAGATATACCCTTATATCCTTGGATATTTTCCAATAAGTGCAATTTCACATATAATTTTATACTATATGTTAATTGCGTAGGATAATTAACTTAAAAAAAGCGCTTTTATGAATTTTTATTGTGCCAGTATATTGGCTAGAATTCATTGTAAAAATCAATGCTATATATTCTTTAATATGTAGTCTTTAGAGTAAAGGTTTATAGCATAATTTGATTTTACAAATTTTATAATTTTTCAATTAATGTTTAAAAGTGTGTTCTATTAACTATATACATTAATAATAGAAATCGTTGCGTCTGATGTTATTTTTTTTCTACAAAAAATATATATCTTTTTAAAAAAAAGTATAATTAACTGATATATCTGTATAAAGTTAATCTCTTCTTTTGTAGAACATTTAATTAATGATTAATACTATCAATAATGTATAAAGCACAAAAACAAAAATATTATTGTGTTTGATATTAGAATGCTTGATATATTTATATCCACTAAAAATTGGACAAAAAAAAACCAGTCATTAAATATGACTAGTTTTTAAAACTTCAAAATTGTAAAAAAAAACACCACTTCACAAGTATGGCAGCTGCTTCACAAGTACAGCTATATATTTTTAATCCACTTCACAAGTGTGGAAACTGTATCACAAGTACAGTATTGTATTATTTTAAAGTTTGCCACTTCACAAGTATGGCAGCTGTTTCACAAGTACAGCTTTATATTTTTAATCCACTTCACAAGTGTGGATACTGCTTCCTAGGTGCAGTTTTTTTATTTTTCTGTTCCTAAAGCCATCGCTATTCCAAATTGGAGTGTTGATGTAGTTGTTTTTAATTTTGTTGAAGAAGCTCCGAATGAAATATGGTCAGAAACGCTGGCGAAATTTCTTTGATATTTTATATCGAAGTGCAATATTTTCCAATCGAAACCTATTCCACCTTGAAATCCTGCATTAATATTTCTCGGTGTTAGCTCTATGTCTCTCAAATCAGCTAATTCAGAATTTAATTCTTGTACTAATTGAAAAACGGGCCCACCTCCAATTCTAAAGTTGTTATATCTTAGACCAGCATTAATAGGAATATCAATTTGTTGATAATTTTCAGTGTAAATTGCAGATCCTACTTTTTCAGATTTAAAGTCCTCAATTAAAAAGTTTACATCATATCTCGTGTATAAAACTTCTGGTTGTAAATACAACCAGCCAAAATTAATTTGAGAAAAAGCTCCAACTGATTGTGTGTTGCTTATGTTTTGAAACTCTAATCTGTAGTCAACTGATTTGTTGGCTCCTACAAGATAGGTAGATTCTGTTTGTTGTTGATTTTGTAATCCAGTTTGAAATCTGATTCCAAGATCAATTTGTGCGTTTCCTTGATAAGCTACAAAGAAAAATACTGATAAGATAAATAATTTCGTTTTTGACATTTTATTGTTTTTTATATTTGCTGTAACTAGGACGTTGATTTTTTACAATTCCCCCTACTTTGATATTTCTTCAAAAAACTAATTATTTATAATTATATTAAATATTTATTGTGTAATAAATTGAAAATCAATTAATTGCATTCGAAATTGTATGAAAAGATGAAATTTTGAAATATGCCAATAAAAATTGATTATATGATTTTTTGACAACTAGTTGACATAAAAAAAGTTGTTTGTACAACTAAAATAGGGCGGGCTAATGCTAAAATTTATAAGCTAAACTTGCTACTATTCTGTTATCACTATCTTCGAAAACGTATGTATTACCTTTATACGTAATTTCATTCCCAAATAGAGTGCTGTTTAATTCAAATCGAGTATCAAATCTTATTTTCCATATATCTATACCGAAACCTCCTAAAAATGAAAATGTAAAATCTTGACTTGATATATCATAGCCTTCTATAGTTCTTAATTCACTGATTGTTGTAATAGGGATGTGTCCATTTACACCAGCTTGAACATTAATCCATTTTTTTAATTTGACACCAAGAAGTACTGGAATATCAAGATTAGTATATTGTTCTTTTAATATCTTATCTTCAATAGAACTCGTTAAGTCAGTAATTTTATAATTAACAGTTGCAGAATTACCTAAAGCTTCAATTTGTAAAAAGACTTTTGATACTGTTAATCTACCATACAAACCGACATGGTAACCAAAATTGATATTTTCGACTTCTAGTTCGTATTCAGGTATATCTCCTCTATCATTGAAAAGAGTTAAGATGCTGATTTCATCATTTATATAATCATATGTACTAACACCTAATTTTATACCACCTTCTAATTGTGCATTCGCTTGAGAACAAGACAAGAGCAAGAATAGCATAAAAAAAATATTTGATAGTATATTTCTCATATTATAAAAAATTCATATATAAAGGTACAAAAACTGAGCCAATGATTTGTAATTAAATATCATCTTTCAATCTTAGTTATTATAGATATAAACTACATCTATATAAAAAGAGTTGCCTGAAATCCTATACTTTTGTGGTTTATTTATATTCATAACGAATGAAATTATAAGACCATGCATATTGAAAGTGTATATTTTTCAGGTTCTTTTCCCAGTTTTAGAGAAACTCCTAAAACCGGTGTTCCTGAGTTTGCATTTATAGGACGTTCCAATGTTGGTAAAAGTTCGTTAATTAACATGTTAACCAATCGGAAGAGTGTTGCTAAGGTGTCTAATACCCCAGGGAAGACGCAGTTGATTAACTATTTTCTTATAGATGAATCTTGGTATTTAGTTGATTTACCAGGGTATGGATATGCAAAACTTAGTAAAACTAAAAGGAAAGAATTTCGAATAATGATTGAAAGTTTTCTTGTTAGAAAGGAAACTATCGTGTGTACATTTGTCTTAATCGACGTAAGACACGACTTGCAAGCATTGGATTTAGAATTTATTAATTGGTGCGGTGCTTCTAGATTACCTATCGCTTTGGTATTTACAAAGATGGATAAATTACGTCCCAATGAAAGAAATAAACATGTAAGTCGATTAAAGAATTCATTGCTGGAACACTGGGAAGCATTACCCGAAGTATTTCTTAGTTCTGCAGAGACTTCTGAAGGGCGAGAAGATATATTAAAATATATATATGGTGTCATAAAGGAATTAAAGCGATAATATACTTTGGGTTCAACCCCAAAATTTATAATGATAAATTAATTTTAGCTTACTGTATTTTGAAACTACTTGTTTATGAAGTTCTTTGGGCGAAAGCCATTTTTAAACAAGACATAATTCGATAAGATATTTATCTAATGTTATGTTCTGAAACCTTTTTTGTTACTTTTGTAATACGGTATGTCAGCATTACATCCACATATTATCCCAGAAATTGACGATTGGCCCATTTACAAGTTAAACCAGAAAAGAGCTGAATTCATTAAGTCAATAACAGAAAGAGTTGAAAAACATTTTTCTGAAAAAAGTGTGCAAGAACTTGAAGAAATACTTTCTAAAACAATTTTTCAAGAAATTCTAAGATGTAAGCAGAATCCATGGAAAGTTGATCCTTCAAATGAAGTTAAGTACTGGAAAGGACTGCGCAAAGAACTTAATGATATCGTAAATGAATCGGACGATATAGAAGCAAGAAGAAAACTCTTTACTAAGATTTCTAATAGGTATGCTGAAGAAATAGTTGGCAGCTTTAAGAAAAAGACTTTTTTACGTGCAAGGAAAGTATTGTCGTTTTTATTTAAGAGATTATTGAATTCGGCTGCAGGAAAAAATCATACGAGATTATGGGGGTCTCAATATCAATTATATGAAAGATTGTTAGTTAAAGGCCCAGTTGAAAAAATAAGGTCATTAGCTAAAAAGGGAACAGTTGTTATGGTTCCTACGCATTTCAGTAATCTTGACTCAATATTAATAGGATATGCAGTTG
>CAZMKA010000195.1:0-6907 GCA_964566605.1 uncultured Saprospiraceae bacterium
TTAAGCCTAATGATTATTTAGTTGCTTTTTTCTTATTAGCTACAGTTTTTCTTTTTCCTTTTCTCGTACGAGCATTAGTTTGAGTTCGTTGACCACGTAGAGGTAAACCCCTTCTATGTCTTAAACCTCGGTAACATGCAATATCCATTAATCTCTTAATGTTCATTTGCACTTCCGATCTCAATTCACCTTCTACTGTATATTCTTCCTGAAGTAAAATTGAAATTTGCTTAACGTTATCGTCAGTCCAGTCATTAACAACTGTTCCATGTTCGATACCTACTTTATCAAGAATTTCTTTTGCTCTTGATAGGCCAACTCCATATATATATGTAAGAGCTATTTCGCCTCGTTTGTTTTTTGGAAGATCTACTCCTGATATCCTTGCCATAATTCAAATATATTTACCCTTGTCTTTGCTTAAACCTTGGGTTCTTTTTATTAATTACATAAAGCTTTCCTTTTCTGCGAACTATCTTACAGTCTACAGATCTTTTCTTGATCGATGCTCTTACTTTCATTTCATTATCATTTTATACAATAGATTACTAAAGTCAGAAAATCAATTAGCCTTTTTATCTAAAGTATCTCAATACATGCTATCGAAATAGCAAAATTAATATAGTTGAAGATTTAAATAGTTATAAGAGAATTACTTATATCTATATGTTATCCTTCCTCTTGTCAAGTCATAAGGCGACATTTCAACAGCTACTTTATCACTTGGTAATATACGAATGTAATTCATTCTCATCTTACCAGAGATAGTCGCAACAATGGAATGCCCATTCTCTAATTTCACTCTGAACATTGCGTTTGAAAGCGCTTCTTCTATAATCCCGTCTTGTTTAATTAGGTCTTGTTTAGCCATCTTTTTTTTTCGGACTGCAAATATCTACTTTTTTATCGAAATATCTACTATTTCCGAGTTATTTTTTATTTGCTCAAAAATATATGAATGGTCTGACAAAATATCAGGTCCATCTTTAGTTACAGCAATAGTGTGTTCATAATGAGCACTCTGCATTTTATCTTTAGTTACTATTGTCCATCCGTCGGTTGAAGTTCCCACTGATTTTGTGCCTAAGTTAACCATTGGTTCAATTGCGATAACTAAACCTTGCTTTAGTTTTATCCCTTTACCTCTTCTTCCATAATTAGGAACTTCTGGTTTTTCATGTAACCTTCTGCCCAATCCATGCCCAACCAATTCTCGAACTACACCGTAACCTTGTTTCTTTTCAGTATGTTCTTGAATTGCCCAACCAATATCACCTAACCTTGCACCAACTTTTGCAACCTCAATTCCTTTGTACAAAGATTCATTAGTTGCAACTAATAATTCAAAAACATTATTTGGAATTTCACCAAGTGCAAAAGTAAAAGCAGCATCACCATAAAAATCATTGTGATAAACGCCACAATCAACAGATACTATGTCACCGGAAATAAACTCTTTATCACTTGGAATACCATGAACAACACATTCATTGGGAGAAATACATAAGGTTGATGGAAAATCATTGTATCCTTTAAAACCTGGAATCGCACCATTATCTCTTATGAATTCTTCTGCTTTAGAATCTAAAAAAGCTCCAGTAATACCAGGCTTAATTAAACTTGCTACTAAAGCTAGTGTCTTTGAAACTAAAAGACAATTTTGTCTTATAAGTTCAATTTCTTCAGCAGTCTTATAATAGATCATAAACTTTTAGTGCTAATATTAAATACCTGCACCAATTCCCATCATGTTACTACCGCTATTTCTACCTTTCAACTTACCAGACTTAACAAGTCCATCATACTTTCTTCTTAACAAGTAACTTTCTATTTGCTGAAGTGTATCCAAAGCAACACCAACCATAATTAATAGTGATGTACCTCCAAAAAATATTGCAAATCCATCGTTCACACCCATTCTACCAACAATTGCAGGTAGTATAGAAATGAAACCTAAGAAAATAGACCCTGGAAGTGTAACTCTAGTTGTTAAGGTATCAATATAATCTTCTGTACTCTTACCAGGCTTAATACCAGGAATAAATGCATTTTGTCTTTTTAGGTATTCTGCATATTGTTGAGGATTAACTAACAAAGCAGTATACACATATGTAAACAATACAACAAGAAAGAAAAATATAATGTTGTATGGAATAGACTTCCAATCGCCTAATGCAGATAAAAATCCACTAGTACTACCTAACTTATTACCGATGGTAACAGGCAAAAACATAATTGCTTGAGCAAATATGATAGGCATTACACCAGCTGCATTAACTTTTAATGGAATGAAATCTCTAGCTCCTGCTGCTGGAATATTAGCAGAACTTCTTCCTATCATTCTTTTAGCAAATTGAATAGGTATTCTTCTAACACCTTGAACAGCCATTAATGTAGCCATGGTAACTAAGAACAATCCTGCAATTTCAATAATAAGAGTAAACCAAGCATTATTATTTGCTAGTAAAGTAACCTCCGCCGCAAATGCTTGAGGTAGTGTAGCAATAATACCTACCATGATTAATAATGAAATACCATTTCCTATACCGCGATCAGTTATCTTCTCACCTAACCACATAGCAAATAAAGTACCTGTAGCTAATATAATAATACCAGACACCCAGAATAAACTAGCTGAAATTGAATCATTAACTGCTCCAGGTTGTGAAGTTATATATCCTAAATAAGCAGTACCTTGTACAATTGTTATTAGTAATGTTAGTATTCTAGTGTATTGATTAATCTTTTTTCTACCAGATTCTCCTTCTTGTTGTTGTAACTTTTGAAAATAAGGAACAACAAAACCCATTAATTGAATAATAATTGATGCAGTAATATAAGGCATAATACCAAGCGCAAAAACAGATGCTTTATTAAAAGCACCACCTGAGAACATGTTAATTATACCCAATATATCCGTTGCACCTCTTCCTGAAACTGCATTTTTTAAAGCTACCGGGTCGATACCTGGTAAGACTACGTGTGCACCAAATCTATAAACAGCCAAAATCATAAGAGTGAATAATATTCTATTTTTCAACTCTTCAATTGACCAAATATTCTTAAGTGTTTGAATGAATTTTCCCATTACTTATTAAGCTATAGTTATAGAGCCACCTTTACCTTCTATTGCAGATTTTGCAGACTCTGAAATGGCGTGAGTAGTTATTTTTAAAGAAGTTGATATTTCACCTCTACCTAACACTTTGATTTTGTCGGATTTCTTGATAATACCATTTGCAGCTAAAGAAGCCGGTGTTATCTCAGTCTCTTTGAACTTTTCAGAATAAGCTGATAACCAATCAAGATTAAGACCAACGTAAGTTACATTATTATGATTAGTAAAACCTCTCTTAGGCAATCTCATTTGAAGAGGCATCTGACCACCTTCAAAAGCTCTCTTTCTGCTATATCCTGATCTAGATTTTGCACCATTATGACCTCTAGTTGACGTACCACCTCTTCCAGAACCCTGCCCTCGAGCTATCCTTTTTCCACTTTTAACTGAACCGTCAGCTGGAGTTAAATTATGTAAACTCATATTAGTTGTCTTATAAATTTATATAAATTAATTCTCCTCTACTGTTACTAGGTGGCTAACTTTTGCTACCATTCCTAGAATTTGAGGAGTACCTTCTTTCTCTACTGTATGATTAATTCTTCTCAAACCTAAAGCTTTAATTGTATCTTTCTGCTTTTTAGGTCGATCGATTATACTTTTAACCTGTGTTATTTTTAAAGTTGCCATCTTGAATAGAATTAACCGTTAAATAATTTTTCCATTGAAATACCTCTTTGCTTTGCAACAAGTCTAGCATCTCTTAACTTACTCAAACCATCAATTGTTGCTTTTACAACATTGTGTGGATTTGAGGATCCCTGAGATTTCCCAAGTACATTTTGTACACCTGCTATTTCAAGCACTGCTCTCATCGCACCACCTGCAATTACACCTGTACCATCAGCTGCTGGCTTCATAAATATTTTACCAGCACCATATCTTCCTTTTTGCTCATGAGGTATAGTACCATTGATAAGTGGAAATTTAATCAAAGATTTTTTTGCATCATCAACAGCCTTTTTGATTGCTTCAGATACATCTCTTGCTTTTCCTAAACCATGACCAACTTTACCATTTCCATCTCCAACTACAACAATAGCGGAAAAACTGAACGTTCTACCACCCTTTGTTACCTTAGCTACTCTGTTAAGTGTAACTAATTTCTCTTTTAATTCATTTTCTGTAGCTGTTTTAGCTTGTCTTTTATTATCTCTCATTATAATTAAGTATCGAATTAAAAATTAAGTCCTCCTTCACGAGCACCTTCTGCGAGAGCTTTCACTCTACCGTGATATAAATAACCACCTCTATCGAAAACAACAGCATCGATTTTCTTTGCTTTTGCCTTTTCTGCGATTAAAGATCCAACAGCTTTTGCTTGTTCAGACTTAGAACCTGCGCTTCCAATTGAATTTTCTTTTGAAGAAGCGGAAGCAACAGTCATTGCACTTACATCATCAATTAATTGAGCGTAAATAGATTTATTACTTCTATAAACAGCTAATCTTGGTTTGCTAGCTGTACCTTTCAGAGACTTTCTTATTCTCTGCTTAATTCTTTTACGCGACTGTGCTTTTGAAATTTTCATTACTCTTTATTGTAAATTAATTCAAGTTAATTATTTAGCAGCAGTTTTACCTGCTTTACGACGAATCTCTTCACCTTTGAAACGTATACCTTTTCCTTTATAAGGTTCTACTTTTCTGAATTCTCTAATTTTTGCAGCAACCTGACCAATTAGTTGTTTGTCAATTGACTCTAAAACAACTGTTGGAGGCGACCCCTTTTCAGAAACAGTAGTTAACTTAACTTCTGAAGGAACAACAAAATATATAGGGTGTGAATATCCAAGAATAAGTTCTAACACTTGGCCAGAATTTGTACATCTATAACCAACACCTATCAATTCTAACTCTACTTTATACCCATTAGTAACACCTTCAACACAATTTGCTAAAAGTGTTCTGTATAAACCATGAACTGATCTATGTCTCTTTTGATCTGTAGGTCTTACTAACTCAACCACACCATCCTTGATTTCCAGTTTTAAGTCTGGATCAATTTGTTGCTTAAGTTCTCCCTTAGGTCCTTTTACAGTAACTACATTTCCTTTTGAAACATCCCAAGTTACTTTCGAATCAAACTCAATTGGAGCTTTTCCTATTCTTGACATAATTCTTTTATTTTAAAATATTAGTAAACGAAACATAACAGTTCCCCACCAACATTATTCTTAACAGCTTGTTTCCCAGTCATTACTCCTTTTGAAGTAGACATTATTGCAATTCCAAGACCATTTATAATTCTAGGAATTTCACTTACAGGAACAAATTTTCTTAATCCCGGCTTACTAATTCTACCTAACTTTTGGATAGTAGGTTGTTTAGTAAACTTATCATATTTCAGGGCTATTTTCACTACACCTTGACCATTATCAGTATCTTCAAATTTGTACTTAAGGATATAACCTTGATCATACAAGATTTCAGTTATACTTCTTTTCATTCTTGAAGACGGTATCTCTACGATTCTGTGATTCGCTTGTTGAGCGTTTCTGATTCTGGTTAGATAGTCTGCTATAGGGTCAGTTAATGCCATTATATTAGTATATTCTCTTTAATAAATTACCAGCTAGCTTTAGTAACTCCTGGGAGTTTACCTTCGTTAGCCATTTTTCTAAACATTACACGACAGATCCCAAATTTTCTCATATACCCCTTTGGTCTACCAGTTAATTGACATCTATTATGTAATCTTACAGCTGAAGAGTTTTTAGGGAGCTTATCTAGCTCTTCCCATCTTCCTTCTTCTTTAAGTTGCTTTCTTAGATCAGCATACTTAGCAACTAATTTTTGCCTTTTTACTTCTCTAGCTATTACTGATTTTCTAGCCATCTTATTTATTTTGATTTTTAAACGGAAGACCAAGTTCTTTAAGAAGAGCAAGAGCTTCTGCATCTGTATTAGCTGAAGTTACGAATGTTATATCCATACCCGTAACTTTATTAATTTTATCTAAGTTAATTTCTGGAAAGATAATTTGTTCTTTAATACCTAAAGAATAATTACCTCGCCCATCGAAACTTTTGTCAGAGATTCCTCTAAAATCTCTTACCCTTGGTAGAGTAACAGAAATGAATCTTTCAAGAAACTCATACATTCTCTCATCTCGCAATGTCACTCTTGCACCAATAGGCATAAATTCTCTCAGCTTAAAGTTAGAGATTGACTTTCTTGCCATTGTTGGTACAGCTTTTTGACCAGTGATTAATGAAATTTCACTAAGAGCATTGTCAACTAGCTTCTTATCTTGAGTAGCATCACCAATACCTTGGTTGATACATATTTTCAACAACTTCGGAACTTGCATTACCGATTTGTACTTGAATTGCTCAAGTAAGCTTGCTGCTACTGTTTCTTTATAGTACTTTTTTAATCTTGGAACGTAACTCATTACTTAATAATTTCACCAGATTTTTTTGAATATCGTGTAGACTTTCCATCTACTTCTTTTCTACCTATACGCGTTGCTTCACCTGATTTAGGATCAACTAAAGCTACATTAGAGATATGGATAGCTGCTTCAACATCTTTTATACCACCCTCTTCATCTTGGGTTGCTTTAGTATGCTTCTTCACCATATTAAGGCCTGAGACAATTACACGTGAGCTTGCAGTAAAAACTTGCATTACCTCACCAGTTTTGCCTTTGCTGTTTCCAGCAATTACCATAACCTGATCTCCTTTTTTAATATTTACTTTCACAGTAATAGAATTAAAATTTTTATAATACTTCTGGAGCTAGAGAAACGATTTTCATATAATCTTTTTCTCTTAGTTCACGGGC
>CAZMKA010000196.1:0-6705 GCA_964566605.1 uncultured Saprospiraceae bacterium
GAAGCGGCAAAACTTGCTCAGGTGGAGACCTATGTTATAGGAGGGAAAAGTAAGTCGATAGATAAGTCAGATAGTCAAGAGATAAAGGTGGACGGAACCGTAGAATTAGATGAGCGAACGATCAAATCACAAACCGCTCATCTCTCTGGGAGGATAGAAACCATGACAGTAACTTTCGAAGGACAGTACATCAGCAAAGGACAACAAATAGCGACTATTTATTCTCAAGAATTACTCGCAGCTTCTCAAGAATTACTTACCGCAGCACAGTATAATGATCGAGTAGAAGGACTGAAAGATGCCGCCATACAAAAATTAAAAAACTGGAAAATCACAGATTCTCAAATACAGCAAATACTGACTTCAGGCCAGCCAATAGAGACTATATCAATATATGCTGACCATAGCGGATATGTCCTATCTAGGAAATTGTCGCAAGGCGACTATGTTAAACAAGGGCAAGGACTTTATACACTAGGTTCTACTAGTAGATTATGGTTAATATTCAATGTTTACGAATCAGATTTAGCAAATGTCAATAATGGCAGTCAGGTGACTTTTACCTCTTCATCAGTACCTAATAAAGAATTCAAAACCAAGGTAACCTATATCGATCCGCTATTGAATAGTGCAACTCGTACTGCAACAATAAGAGCTGAGATCAATAATACAGGAAACCTACTCAAACCTGGCATGCTTCTCTTTGGAATAATCGCAGCGAAGAAACCATCCACTACTCAAAAGAATGCAACTATTACCATTCCCAACTCAGCCATACTGTGGACTGGAGATAGATCAGTTGTATTTGTCTCGATACCTGATAATGATGTGCCTACCTATCAATATAGAGAAGTAGAAATCGGCAATCGATCAGCCAATACATCGACTGTAATAAGCGGCCTGGAGCAAGGAGAGGAGATCGTAATGCACGGTGCTTTTGCAATAGATGCTGCCGCCCAGCTCAATAATAATATGAGCATGATGAATAAAAATGTAAAGGTCAAGAAAGAGGAGCAAAGTAACGTTATTCCATCCTTCGCTGATGATACACCAGAAGAATTCGTAGCCCAATTAGACAAGGGGGTATTGTCTTATCTAGAATTAAAGAATGCTCTTGTAGATACGGATGCAGATGCCGCCAGTCGCTCCGCAGATATATTCTTGAAATCAATAAATGATATAGATATGACCCTCTTGAAAGGGGATGCTCATATGTACTGGATGGATCAATTGAATGCACTCAAGTCTCATGGAGATAAGATCAAGAATAACCCTGATGTAGAAGAGCAACGAAATCAATTTGACTTCTTATCTCAAGCCATGATAAATAGCATCAAAGCTTTCGGTACAAATGATAAAACATACTACATTCAGTACTGTCCGATGGCAAAAGACAATCAAGGTGCTGACTGGATATCAACAGAAAGCCAAATTAGAAATCCATATTTCGGAGACAAAATGATGAAATGTGGATCTGTAAAACTAGAAATCAACTAATATGGAAATCATACACATTAAAAATATGGTTTGTAATCGATGTATAGATTCGATAAAAGAAATTTTCTCTTCATTTGATATTATTACAATTTCTGTTGAGCTCGGGGAAGTAAAAGTAAAAAAGTTGCCGTCGGAAAAAATTATGCATGACATAAAATCCGCGATACAATTGGCAGGTTTTGAACTTTTAGACAGCGACACGCCCATTTTAGTTTCAAAAATCAAATCTGTCCTCATAGAATTCTTCTCTCAAAATGTTATTCCTGAAGATTTTAAACTGTCTTCATTTTTGTTGGAAAAATTTCCTTATGATTATTCCCATATGAGTCGTGTTTTTTCGCATCATGAAAAAGATACAATTGAGCATTTTCTTATAATGTTAAGAATTGAAAGAGCAAAAGAGTTATTATCCTATAAAAATCAGAACGTAAGTGAAGTAGCTTATAGATTAGGATATGCAAGCGTGGCTCATTTTTCTCGACAATTTAAGTCTAAAGTGGGCATATCGCCTAGCCAATATCAAAATAATCCTTCAAACAGAAAATCTCTAGAAGATTTATAAAATATTTTTTAACCTTATTAATTCTCAACTAATGAAATTTTTAAAATTTACAGTTACTATCCTAGTCCTTAGTGGATTATGTCTTGTGAGTAATTCCTGCAAAAACGAAAGCAAAGGAACGGAGGTGAAAACGGAGCAATCAAAACAAGGAAAGGAATATACCTCAGCTTATATATGTCCTATGCATTGTACAGGAAGTGGAAGTGACAAAGCTGGTGAATGCCCAGTTTGTGGTATGGATTATGAGAAAAATGAAAAGTACGATAAAGAAAGTCACACTGGTCACAATCACTAGAATAATTTAATTCTTCCTTTTTAGGGCGATCCCCACTGCCAAAAACAAGGCAGTGGGTCGGAGTTTTACGTATTCGGCAAATGCCTCATCCGCTCGCATTCCGCTCGGGACAAGTACTACAAGTTCCTATCGCAAGATTAACAAACACAATTCCAAAATAAGTCAAACTATAGTCAGTAGAGTATAAATCAATGATGCATTATTTTCCGATTTTTATATGAAGAGAAATAACTATGATACATACATATATTATTGATGGAATGACTTGCCAGTCTTGTAGGTCCAGTGTTACGAAGGCTATTGAATCTGTCCAAGGTGTTCAATCTATAAAAATAGACTTACAAAATAATACTGCGGAAATTGAAATGAACCATCATATCTCCCTGAAAAAATTTCAAGAAGTTTTAGATGATAAATATTCCATTGCTGCAATCCAATCTTCTAAAGAATCCTTCCTTACAGACAATGAGAATGAAAAATCAAAATTAGCCCAGCTCAAGCCATTATTTTTGATATTATTATACATTGGTGTTGCAAGTGTTTTGATGCATAAGGATAACCTTAATATGATTGAAATAATGCAAGACTTTATGGGTCTATTCTTTATTGTATTTAGCTTTTTCAAAATTCTTGACATCAAGAGCTTCGCTTTGTCCTTTAGCATGTACGATCCTCTTGCAAAGCTGCTTCCTTCTTATTCAAAAATATATCCATTTATAGAAACAATTATCGGCATTATGTTTCTGTTTAAATCGCAAATAACAATCGCCCTATTTTCAACCATTATCATCTTGGGTTTAACAACAATTGGCGTGACAAAAACACTTTTATCTAAACGGTCGATCAAATGTGCATGCCTTGGTACTGCCCTAGATTTACCAATGACAGAAGCAACGTTTATTGAAAATGCATTGATGATTATAATGTCTTTTATTTTATTATTGGCACACTTGTTTTGACATGTAAAATATGATATTCTCTATTGTCAAAATATGGCAAACAATTAAAGGAATTTATACTCTATATTTATGTTATTATAATAACTGTAAAAACAAAAAGATCTTATGAGGCAAATAATACTATTCTTAACATTTGTGCTTTTTACCCTTGGCATAAATGCTCAAAGTGCTGTGAATATTACAATAAACCACCTTTTGGAAAGTGAACAATTTCAAAACGAAGTGCAAGCAGTCAATAATTTAGATAATGATTTTATGATCGATAGATTGCAATACTATCTTTCAGGTTTTTCAATCATTCATGACGGAGGGAATGTTATAGAAATCCCAGATCATTATGAATTAATAAGTTTATTAGATTCTACAGATCCAACAACTATAGAGTTAGGTGAGCATAATATTCAGAATCTAGAAGGCATAGGTTTTCATCTGGGTGTAGATTATGATAACAATCATGCAGATCCTACTTCTTGGAGTACTGATCATCCTCTATCTCCAAAGTTTCCGTCTATGCATTGGGGTTGGGCAGCTGGATATCGTTTTATTGCACTTGAAGGCAAAAGTGGACCTTCAATTGACCAAGAAATGCAATTTCATTGTATTGGAGATGAGTTTTTTCTGCCGATTACCTTTGATCTTGAAATGCAAAATCAAACGGTATTTAATATCAACTTAGATGCAGAGTATGCAAATTTACTTCAAGGAATAGATGTAAGCAATGGAATTATTCTACACGGATCTATAGGAGAAATAATTACCTTAGCCAGTAATTTAGTAGAGGAAGTTTTTTCGCTATCAGATATTACTAGTACAGTAAAACTGGAAGAGCTAAGTAGATTTACTCTCTACCCTAATCCGTCTACAGGAGATATTAATATTATGTATGATGGGTTTGAGTCAAATGTATCACTTAGCATTTACAATATGCTCGGAGAAGAAATTTACAGTAATATTCTTATTTCCAACCACAAGGCTACAATAGAAAATAGTGGAATTTATTTTGCTGTTCTTTCTAATGCTTCAGGTAATGTTTTAGCGAAAAGCAAATTTATAATAAAGTAGAGTAATGAAGTATACTCTTCTTACTGTAGTAGTTTCAATTGTAATAATATCTTGCATTCCGGATTTGGATGTTGAGGAGAACCCGACTTTAGAATTAATGGAAGTCCCAATAGGGTTTCCCTCCATTGAGCATCCTGTGGGTAATGAATTTACTGAAGCTAGATGGAAACTAGGAAAAGAGTTATTCTACGACCCTATCTTATCAGCTGACGGAAAAATTAGTTGTAGTTCTTGCCATAATCAACAATATGCATTTGCAGATAATAATCAATTTAGCGTAGGTACAAACAATTTGATTGGCAACCGAAATTCCCCATCTCTTGTAAATTTAGCTTTTCATCCATATTTTACCAGAGAAGGTGGTGTACCTACATTAGAAATGCAAATTCTTGTGCCAATTCAAGAACATAACGAATTCGATAATAACATTGTATTAATTTCTGATACACTCAATACAATAAATAAATATGTTGATCTATCAAAAGAGGCTTATGATCAAGAAGTTAATTCCTTTGTTATAACTCGCGCATTGGCATTATTTGAAAGAAGTCTTATTAGTGGACAAAGTCAATATGATTGGGAATTTAACTATAACAAAACTGGTTCAATGACTCCAAAAGCTTTACGTGGAAAAGACTTGTTTTTCAGTGATAAAACAAACTGTTCATCATGTCATAACGGCTTCAATTTCACGAATTACAGCTTTGAAAACAATGGATTGAGAACTGAATATGCGGATATAGGAAGAGCAAGATTAACAAATAAAGATAGTGACATTGGATTATTCAAAGTACCTTCTTTAAGGAATATTGAATTTACATCACCTTACATGCATGATGGTTCTTTTTTGAATTTAATGGATGTAATAGAACATTATAACGCTGGTGGAAAAGAACATATAAACAAAAGCTCAAAGATTAAACCGCTAAATCTCACAGATACAGAAAAGGAAGAATTATTGGAATTCTTGAACTCACTGACAGATTATACCTTTCTAAATAATACAATTTTTTCGAATGAATAAGTATTACATAATTATCATAACCTCTCTATTTGTACTTTCAATTTTTTCTTGTGATAAAACGAGAGAACAGATAGAACAAGATGATACTCCTTATGAATTAACAATCGGATCTCTTCCTGAACCAACAATTCCAGAGGATAATCAGCTGACCCAACAAGGTGTTGAATTGGGAAGGAAATTATTCTATGATCCTATTTTATCCAGTAATGGTAAACAAGCTTGTGCTAGTTGTCATAGACAAGAACACGCCTTTACCGATACGACTAAGTTTTCTATAGGTGTTCAAGGACTTCCAGGAAATAGACAAGCTATGTCTGTATTTAATATGGCCTGGCATACTAATGAATTTTTCTGGGATGGTAGAGCCCATTTATTAAGAGAACAAGCTCTTTTACCTATACAAGATGAACTCGAAATGGATGAGTCCCTAGATAACTTGATAAATAAATTAAATGCATCTAAAGAATACAAAGATGACTTCGTTAGAGCTTTTGGGAACGAAGATGTTACTTCAGAAAAAATTGCTTTAGCCTTAGAACAATTTATGAATAGTATTGTATCTCATGATTCGAAATACGATCAATGGAAGGCTGGAAAATTAAGCCTAACTGAAAGTGAAGAACGAGGAAGACTACTTTTTGAAACTGAATACAACCCATTTTTTCCTGAGTTTTCAGGTGCAGATTGTGCGCATTGTCATGGAGGTGCTAATTTCGAAAATGATTTGTACATGAACAATGGACTAGATTCTGAAGAAAATATTATTGATATTGGAAGAGAATCTGTAACTCTTAATTTAGCAGATAGGGGAAAGTTTAAAGTACCAACACTTAGAAATATTGAACTAACTGCTCCATATATGCATGACGGACGATTTTCAACACTTGAAGAAGTCATCGATCATTATAATGAAGGCATACAAATATCAAATTCACTTGACCAAGCACTTTTAGCAAGTGAAGAAACAGGACTTTTCCTTGATGATCAGGATAAAAATGATTTGTTAAATTTCCTTAAAACATTGACCGATTATTCATTTATTAATGATGATAGGTATTCGAATCCATTTGAGTGATTTTCTATATATAAATATTTTTAATTTATGTAAGATGAAATTACTTTTTTCTCCACCCCCACATACTCAGCAAACTCCTCCAACGTCACCAATTGATGTTTCTCCTTCCCTAACTTATCCTTGATACGCTGTATGACCAAGCGCCCATAACGTTCACTTCTGCCGGTAATTATAGCGTAAGCATATGAGCAACTACACCTTGAATTTATCAGAATTAGGTAACAGCTCCTC
>CAZMKA010000197.1:0-6647 GCA_964566605.1 uncultured Saprospiraceae bacterium
AATATTCAAAAATTAGTATTATCTTTGAGCTTCGAAATCTGAAAGCAGTTAATTGTTTTCTAATTGATAAAAGTAAAAACTATTCAAATGGACGCTATCAAATTTGTTGAAGAGCAACTATCGCAGAAATCAGATTTACCAGATTTTAGACCTGGTGATAATGTAGCTGTAAATTATAAAATTCGTGAAGGTGAGAAAGAAAGAATTCAAATCTTCAAAGGAGATGTTCTCCAGATAAACGGATCAGGTGGAGCTAAGACTTTCACTGTTAGAAAAATTAGTAACGGAGTAGGCGTAGAAAGAATATTCCCTATGGAATCTCCAAATGTAGATTCTGTTGAAATTCTTAAGAGAGGAAAAGTTAGAAGAGCGAAGTTATACTACCTACGTGGTTTAGTAGGTAAAAAAGCAAGAATTAAAGAACGTAAGTTCTCAAAATAATAAAAGCTTAAATAAAAAGCCGGAAAGTCTTCTTTCCGGCTTTTTTTATTTTACTTGAGTTTCAGATGATTTTTGTACTTTTGGTTTAGTATGAAAGCTGAACTAAATTCAACTTAAAAAGTTGTGAATTGCACATTAAGTGCAATTAGTTGTGCACATAATATCATATTTGTCCTTTTCGATATAAATGATTTCATAATAAATTTTAAAATTTACCTTTTGAGAAAATTATTACTACTATTTACACTTGCTACATTATTTACTTCTTGTGATAATGATCCTGCAGTAGATTTGTCATCTATAGATGGAAATTGGGAATTGGTTTCAGCTAAAAGAAATGGTAATTTAACAAATACATTAGATAAATCTTTCTTCAATTTTGCTGACGGAACATTTACCCATAACATCAATGGTGATACTGTCCAAACAAAGTATAGCATTGATGGTAACGAAATATTACTTGAAGATGAACTTCTCAAAAAGTTTAAGGTAAAATCCAATATCAAAGACACTCTTAATCTAGAGACTAAAATAGGTGGGATGAAATTTGAATTTGAAATGAAAAGAAAGAATGAGTAATTTAATCAATTTGATAGTTTTTGCATTTATATTATGCTTTAGCAGTACGCTTTTTGCTAATATAGATGCCGATATGGACGTGATAACATATTATCAAGATGAAAAGCCATTTATTGAAGTTAATCTACATATCGTTGGATCAAGTTTAACAAAGAAGAAACTTGAACAAGCTTTGATTGAAACCAGAGCTAATGTTTTAATTACAATTCGAAAAGAAGAAGATATAATCGACTTTAAAAAATATGGACTTATTTCTCCTCCATCATCAGTTTCAACAGATTTTATTGATTTAAAAAGATTCGCACTTACTCCTGGTAATTATGTGATCCAAGTAGAATTAAGTGACCAATTAAATACTTCAAATTCTATCATTCTAGAAAAGTCAATCGCTGTAAATGCATGGTCTGATAATATCTTTGCGTCAAAAACAGATTTGCTATATGATGTCATAAAATCTGAAGACAAATCAAAAACATTCTACAAATACGGCTATATCTTATTACCCACTGCTTATAATTTTTTTCACAATAAACTGGATAAATTAATAGTATTTAAGGAATTTTATTCTTTGGATAAGTTTGATGAAAATTCTACTGCAACTAGAATTACTATCAAAAACATGGACAGTCAAGAAGTCGAGCCTCTAATTAAATATAAAAAGTTAAAAGGTGAGGCGAAAGAAGTGATAATTGAGAAAATTGATATTTCAAGGATGATTAGTGGAAACTATGAGTTAATCACTGAAATAATAAATAAAAGCAATGAAATTCTCTTAACTGACACCGTTTATTTTCAACGAAGTAATCCAAAGGTTGATGCAGAACTTTTTACTTCTAATGAGTTTAATATTGATGATTCTTTTATTGGTGAACTAACAGATGAGGAAGTCAAATACAATCTAAAAGCATTGACCCCTACATTGCCACAATCTGAAACAAATATCCTAAACATTCTTTTCGAAGAGAATAATGTGGACGCTCAAAAATTTTATCTATTCAATTATTGGAATACTTATAATCCAGTAAAACCCGAAGAATCATTTAAACAATATTGGGATATAGCAAAAGCTGTTGATGTAATGTTTTATTCTACAATAGGAAGAGGTTTTGAAACAGATAGAGGATATATTTTTCTGCGATACGGTAGACCTAATAATATAATAACAGTTGAAAACGAACCATCCGCTCCACCATATGAAATATGGTTTTATGATCAGCTTGATCTAACCGGTGAAACAAACATGAAATTTCTATTCTATAATCCTAGTCTAGGTGGTGGTAATTTTGAATTATTACATTCAACATCTCGTTACGAAAGACAGAATTTACAATGGGAAGTTGTCCTGTATGGCGATGCTTCATCAGATATTGAAGGTAATAGTATTGATGCGACAACTGTCGTGGATAATGTAAATAGGAGAGCAAGAGACTATTTTGAAGATAACAATTAGTATTATTGCGGCTTGTAAAATATGATAATTATAATATGACAAATAAATCACTAACTAACTTGGGCTTAGTTATATTTTTTCTTGTGTGCTATTTTGTTGGTTCATCACAAGGAAGTGTAAGAGGTTCAGTATTTGATGAAAATTCTGGAGAACCTGTAGGTTTCTGTAATGTTTTCTTAGAAAATACAACTTATGGTGTTACTACTACAATCGATGGTTTCTATTCAATTAATCAAATTCCATCGGGGACATATAACCTTCTGGCAACATTCATAGGTTATGATACTGCAAGAGTAGAAGTACTAATCGAAGATAATAAAGTAATTACTCAGCAATTATTTATAAAAGAGTCTGGAGTGCAAATTTCAGAAGTTAGTATTTCAGCTGAAAGAGAAATTGCAAAAAATGAAGTAAAAGTTAGTGAGCTAACTATTAGCCCAAAGCAAATAACTATGTTGCCTTCAACAGGAGGTGAACCTGATATCGTGCAATATCTTCAAGTTATACCTGGTGTATTTTCTAGAGGTGATGCGGGAGGACAGATATTCATTAGAGGAGGTTCTCCTGTTCAGAATAAGATATTACTTGATGGGTTAACCATTTTCAACCCATTTCATAGTATAGGTTTTTTCTCAACTTTTGAAACTGATGCAATAAGAAGTGTTGATGTTTTAACTGGTGGTTTTAATGCTGAGCATGGTGGAAGAATATCTGCCGTAGTAGAAATAAATACTAAAGATGGAGATAAGAAAAGCTTAAGCGGCTCTGTGTCTGCTAGCCCTTTTATGGCAAAAGCTTTTTTAGAAGGTCCTATTGTTAAGCAAACAGAAAATGGAGGTTCAACTTCATTTATGTTTTCTCACAAAAGAAGTTATATTGACCAAACAGGAGCTATATTATACCCATATGCAGCATTAAGTGATTCAATAGGACTTCCATATTCATTAAATGATACTTATGGTAAGTTAAGTTTAATAAATAAAAATGGATCTCATTTATCTCTTTTTGGTTTCAATTACTTAGATGCATTTAACGATCCAGCAATCGCTTCAATAGATTGGCAAAATCTCGGTGGTGGTGCTAATTTCAGACTATTACTGGATAACAGTGATTTAGTATTAAACGGATTAGTAGGTTTTACGAGGTACAATATCGGTTTTTCTCAAGACAATGGTGATGACCCAAGAACAAGTAGTGTGGGTAATTTTGTGGGTAAATTTGATTTCGATTATTATATGCCAAAAGGATCTTTTACATACGGTATAGAAGTGAATGTACTGAACACAGATTTTAACTTCACAAACCCGTTTGGATTAAATATATCAGCAACACAAAGTTCGCCAGATATAGCTGGATACGGAAAATTAAGATATAAGCTAGGTAGTCTTGTGGTTGAGCCTGGATTCAGAGCAATATACTATGCTGCCTTATCAGAGTTTTCTTTTGAACCAAGATTAGGATTGAAATATAACGTAAGTGAAAATATTAGATTCAAAGCTGCTGCAGGATTATATAGTCAAAATTTACTTGCAACTTCCAATGAGCAAGATGTGATTGTTCTTTTTAATGGCTTTTTAACTTCTCCTGAAGATCAAATCTTAGAGCTAGGTTCAGAGGAACGAACTAATTCTAATTTACAACGAGCAAGTCACTTGATAGCGGGTTTTGAATTTGACATAATTAAAAATATGACATTAAATGTTGAGTCTTATTACAAAAGATTTGATCAACTAATTGTGGTTAATAGAAATAAAACTTCTCCTCAAACTCCAAATTATTCATCTGAAAATGGAGATGCATATGGTGGAGATGTTACTATAAAATATCAACTTCCTAATATATATCTATGGGCAACATACGCTTTAGGATATGTGAATAGATTTGATGGAGAGCAAGTATTTCCTACTATATTTGATAGAAGACATAATGTTAATTTCTTAGCTAATTATCAATTTGGTAATGAAAAATCTTGGGAATTAGGTGCTAGGTGGAATTTTGGTACAGGATTTCCTTTTACCCAAACAGCTGCATTCTATAATCAAATTGATTTTGAAGATGGTGTAGATACAGACATAGTAACAGAGAATCCAAATAACGTAGGTGTGTTGTTTAGCGAGACAAGAAATGGAGGAAGATTACCAACATATCATAGATTAGATTTATCTTTAATCAAAAGAATAGATTTTGGTGATGCCGGAGAACTTGAAATAAACACATCAATAACTAATGCTTATAATAGAGGAAACATCTTTTATTTCGATAGAATCAGTTATGATAGAGTTAACCAACTACCTATTCTTCCTAGTGTAAGTTTAAAATACAATTTCTAATGAAACGATTTATTTTCCTTTCCGTATTTCTTTTGGCACTCTTTGTGGGTAACACCCAAGAAATTTTACCTAAACATTTAACACCTGAAGAAATAGCGTTTGTTCAATCTGATAAACATATAAGACAAGTTTCTCAACAAAAGAACGCGCCTCCAGGAGCAGTAAGAACTCCAGCTGAATGGGAGGAGATGCAAGCCGTCATAATAACTTGGCAAGGATTTTCTAGTATTCTTTCACAAATAGTTGAGTCATTAATTGACGATGTTGAAGTCTATATAGTTTGTAATAACGAAAGTACAGTTAAAAATTATCTATCGAATCAAGGTATAGATTATGAAGGAAAGGTTTCATTTTATGAAATTAGTAGTAATTCAATATGGGTAAGAGATTATGGCCCAAATTCTGCTTACCTTGAAGAAACAGGAGAGTTAGTATGGATCGACTGGATATATAATAGACCAAGATATCAAGATAATGCAGTACCTGAGAATCTAGGAGACATCTTAAATATTCCTGTATATTCTACAAATTCTGCGCCTGAAGATCTAGTAAATACTGGAGGTAATTTCATGAGTGATGGGTTGGGGTATGGATTTTCAAGCGATTTAGTATTGGAAGAAAATGGAGCTCAAAATCAATATGGTTTTAGTAATCACTCTGAAACAGAAGTTGACGAAATCATGAAACAATATATGGGTATAGAAAATTACGTTAAAATGGAAGCACTTCCATATGATTTAATTCACCATATTGATATGCACATGAAAATCATTGATGAAGAAACGATGATAATAGGGGAGTATCCTGAAGGTGTTGCTGATGGCCCACAAATAGAAGCTAATATTCAGTATATTCTAAGTAATTTTAAAACTGCTTATGATAGAGATTTTAATATAATAAGAGTGCCAATGCCTCCTGAAGGTACAAAATATCCTGATACGGGAGGAGATTATAGAACATATGCTAATGCTTTAATAGCCAATAAAACTATTATAGTGCCAACTTATGAAGAGCAATATGATACTACTGCATTGCGCATATGGGAAGAAGCAATGCCAGGTTACAATGTAAAAGGAATAAATTGTGATCAAATCATTCCGCTTTCAGGAGCACTACACTGTATAACAAAAGAAGTAGCGGCCTACGATCCCATTACAATCCAAATGAAAACAGAAAACACTTGGTGTCCTGATTCGCCTTTTAAATGGGAAGGAACTATAAAGTCTAACTCTGAAATTACTTCAGCTAAAATATTTTATAATGTTGATAATCAAGGCTATAATGAACTTGAACTTACAACTATTGATAATGAAAATTACTCTGCTGATTTAGGTCTTTTTGAAATAGGAAGCACGATACAGTATTATATAGAAGTTATTAATGCTGATAATAAAACGATAAATCGTCCTTTTCCTGGTGCAGAGGGGCCACGGAAAACAATTATTGTAAATTGTAATCCAAGTAGTCTAAATGAATTAACGATAGAAACACCTAGTGTATTTCCTAATCCAGCATCAGCAATTACTTGTATTGACCTTAAAAAAACATACAATCAACTTAGAGTAGTATTATATGATGTTTTAGGAAATAAAGTATTAACAATTAATGAAGGGGCTTCCGCCCAAAAATTGTTTTTTGATGCTTCAGACCTGAATTCAGGTACATATGTACTTCGATTTGAGACTGATAGTGAATTCTTTAATTACAAAATGATTATCAAATAAACTTGTATAATCAGAATTACTTTGTAATTTTGCGCCGTTAAAATCCTGATGTTCGATGTTCGAATGAGTCAGGTATGGTTAAACCAAATAAATTTTACATAAATGCCAGTTAAAATTAGATTA
>CAZMKA010000198.1:0-6477 GCA_964566605.1 uncultured Saprospiraceae bacterium
CTATCCGCTAGGAACTGAGGCGCTCCAGGAGCTGGATGTCTCATTACAACCATGTCAACCTTCATAGAAAGTATGTTATTGACAGTGTCGAGAAGCGTTTCACCCTTTTTTACTGAAGAAGCCGCAGCTGAAAAATTTATAGTATCAGCACTTAGCCTTTTTTCAGCAAGTTCAAATGAAATCCTGGTACGTGTTGAATTTTCAAAAAATAAATTAGCTATTGTCACGTCTCTTAAAGAAGGGACTTTCTTGATTGGCCTATTTATAACTTCTTTGAAATTTTCAGCTGTATGAAATATCAATTGGATATCTTCTTTAGTAATATGCTTGATTCCCAATAAATGTTTCGTACTTAACTGTCCGCTCATTTTCTATTTTTTATCTTTTCCTGCAAATAAAAGAATTCTATCCTCTTTTTCCTCTTCCATCCATTCTACGCGAACGTACGCTTCATCCAAAGCATCAACATTTATACCCGTATAATCTGCTGTAATTGGTAAGTGGCGATTAAACCTTCTATTGACTAAAGTAACTAATTCAACTTGACTTGGTCTCCCAAAATCGCCAATAGCACTAAGCGCTGCTTGAATAGTTCGTCCTGTATACAACACATCATCAAATAAAATAATCTTTTTACCTTCTATTACAAATTCAATTTCAGTATTACTAGGACTGAGTGGCTTATTACGTCTTCGGAAGTCGTCTCGGTAAAATGTAATGTCAAGTTTACCATAATCAAACTTTGCTTTGCGATTATTCTTTTTGATAATTTTGGAAAGACGATTAGCTAAGAGAACTCCTTTTTCTTGAATCCCTATAAGACAAGTATTCTCGAAATCTCCGTGATTTTCGATCAACTGGTGAGAAAGTCTTTCTAAAGTAAGATTGAACTTCCCCTTTTCAAGTATAATTTTTCCATCCTCCATTCTAAGTACAAATATAGTTTATGGCGCGGGATTCGGTATGCTTTCATGAATGTTTTCTATCTTCTTCAATATTTCGTCCGATAAAGTCATCGATCCAGTCTCAATATTCTCTTTTAATTGGTGCATTTTAGTGGCACCTATAATGTTACTTGCAACAAATGGTCTTTGATTAATAAAACACAATGCCATTTGTGCTAAACTCATATCATAATCTTTGGCAAGTTCATAATAAAGTTTTGAAGCTTTTAACGAATTCTCTTTGTTATATCTCGTCATATGGTTTGGATATTTATTCAGTCTGTCACTTGGTTTATCACTTCCCTCATGATATTTATCCGTTAATCGCCCGAAACCCAATGGAGAATATGCAAGTAAGCCGATATGCTCTCTCATGCCTATTTCAGCTAGACCTATTTCATACAATCTGTTTAACAAACCATAGGCATTTTGTATAGAAACAGGCTTCTTGTAATTGTTTTTAACGACAACTTCTTTTGAACGCATAACACCCCATGGAGCTTCGTTTGATAATCCCCATTCTCTTATCTTACCTTCTTTGACTAAGTCGTCTAATGTAGCTAATGCTTCTTCAAAATTATCTTCCCATTTCTCATTTTCATTGTGCACATATCCTCGTGTGCTAAAGAAATTTGAATTTCTTTCTGGCCAATGTAGTTGATATAAATCGATGTAATCTGTATTCAATTGCTTCAATGATTTTTCAATTGCTTCCATGATTCTAGGTCTACTGAAGCCTAGATTATCACTCACATATGAAAGACCAGCAGAGGGTCCAGTTACTTTAGTAGCTAGATAATATTTATCTCTATTATTTCTACTTTTTATCCAGTTCCCTATGATTTTTTCAGTTGAACCATATGTTTCTTTTCTGCCTGGAACACTATACATTTCTGCAGTATCAATAAAATTCACTCCATTGTCTATCGCATAATCTAGTTGCTCGAATGCTTCTTCTTGAGTATTCTGTTCACCATAAGTCATTGTTCCTAAACAGATAACAGATACATCCCAGTTTGTATTTCCTAATTTCTTGTACTTCACTTATAATATTTGATTTGTTTGTAGGTTAAATCCGGTATTTTATTCTTCAACCTATTGCATTGAAAAGTTCATTGAATAACGAAATTAATAACTAATCATCTAATTTAGTTGCTCTTTCGATTCTCATAACAGAGTTCTAATACATAATTTTAGTTTAATGTTTACAAAAATGGATTATTAAAGCATATTTGTGTTTATAAAATTGAAATTATGACTAGACGTAAAATCGCAGCCGGTAATTGGAAAATGAATACTTCTTTTGAATCAGGCATGGAATTAGCAAAAAGCCTTTCAGAGAAAACCATTCCTTCTGATGTTGAAGTAGTTTTGGGAATACCTTATGTTTTTCTTAAACCAGCAATTGATCTACTTTCAAATAATAAAAGTATTTCTGTTTCTGCCCAAAATTGCCACTCTGAGGAAAAAGGTGCATATACTGGTGAAATATCAGCAAATATGCTTCAATCAATTAATTGTCCATATGTTATTTTAGGTCATTCGGAAAGAAGACAATACTTCAATGAATCGAATGAAGAGCTTGCTGCAAAAGTGAATATGGCTTTCGCCCAAAATTTAAGTGTGATTTTCTGTTGTGGAGAACCTCTTGAAATAAGAAAAGCTAATAAGCAAAATGAATATGTTACAAGCCAAATCAAAGAAGGTTTATTTCATCTTTCAGATGTTGATTTATCAAAAATTGTTATAGCATATGAACCAATATGGGCAATAGGAACTGGTGAAACAGCTTCTCCTGAACAAGCACAAGATATGCATGCTAATTTAAGGAGCTTTATTGCTGAAAGTTATGGAGAAAAAGTGGCAAATATTATACCTATTCTTTATGGAGGTTCTGTAAAGTCAGCTAATGCAAAAGAAATATTTGGACAAAACGATGTTGATGGAGGACTAGTTGGTGGCGCTTCATTAGATGCTGATCATTTTGAGAAAATAATAAACTCTTTTAGTTAAACAGATTGCACTTTATAATTGCGATTAAAATTCAGTAATTATCCAAAGATAATTGAGAAGAAAAGCATGACCAATCGATTCAGCCTTTAAGGCTGATGAAGTACAACTGTACTTCAAGTGAGGGAACGGCGAAAGCCGATGGGCTGGCAGCCTTAGCCCTGTTGAGCATTTTCGACGAAGAGTATTGAAGGATAAAACTTAATTTTTCCGCCATTATAGAGTTCAACCTGTATTTAGTCCCAGCTATGTGTTGGAAACTTAAAAGCCTTATTAGTTCTGCTGTTGAGAACTAATAAGGCTTTTTTAGATAATCTTTAAATCAAGATAATAAGTCTATAGACTCATGAAACTTGCTCTTTTTCCACATACAGACTTAGCATATTGACCTAGTCCGAAATTCAACTCTAATACTACTTCTAAGAAAGCTGGATGAGTAGTTGCATAATTATCATACTCTAAAGGAGTTGTAAATGCAGCTGTTTGAGCACCTTGTGAACTTAGAATGTCATTTATACCGTACGAAAGTCTAAAACCTAAATTAGCAGTAAACGCATCAGAGTTTAATACATAATATCCAAAACCTAAGACTGGACTTATCATATTGTCAACAAATAACTCATCTGCATCCATTGAATTGCCATCTCTAGTTTCAATAATTCTTTGGTAAATACTGTACTTCACACCTAGTTCAAGGTAATTTAAATTTCGATTATATCTGTACATCCCAAATAAATCAACAGAGTTAATGCTAACTTGTCTTTGTATTAATGGAATTCCATCATCAATTAAATTATTTGTTTGAGAAGCCAAGCTATAAATACCATCAATTGTGATTGCATGATATTGTCCAAAATTAAAACCAAATTTTCCACCAAATCCATAAGTTGAGGCGAATGCAGGATCAATTGTACGGTCATTTATTAAATTGTTATTGTATAACATTCCTGTACCTCCTGTAAGCTTTACGCCTGCATCTAACCAAAAGTAAATCTTTTGGGCTTTAAGCCCAGAAAAAGATAGAAATAAGGTAAGAGTTAATACTGTTAGTGTTTTGATAGTAGATTTTTTCATTATATTATTTTTATATTGATAGTAAAGATAATGGGTAAATCACATATTAGCAAAAAAATTAATATGTTTAATCAACAATTAGTTTCTCACCTACATTGATAACACCTTCTTTTACTAGCGCTGCGTTCATTCCAAATATTACAGAATTTAATTCTCGTCTATATTCATTGAGCGATTTAACTACTTTTTGACGCGATTCACCTGTGTCTTGATGTATATCTATTACAGGACACCTTTTGCAAGGTTTTATCATTTTAAAAACAGCTTCTTTGCTTGAAAATTTACCTACAGTATCTTCGTAGTATGCTTCACAATCATCTAATATAATATTCGCTCTAAATTGTCTTAAGTCAACATTCTCATTCATGCGCTTAGACAAATCATTAACTGACTCTTTTGATAGAACAAGGAAAGGATAACCATCAGCGTAACTCATTCCTATCTTTTTTCCCTTTACCCATCTTGATCTATTGCCTAATTCTACTTGCTTGACCAGTCTAATGTCATCTTTTAAAAAAGTAGAAAACCATTCATTTACTTTACTTTCGAATACATGAGATTGTACCTTTGACTTCCATACTGAAACTTCTTCGCTAGATGACTTATTAATTTCTAGTACGTTGAATTCTAGGTGATTGTTTTTTTCTTCCTTGCTTGTTACTTTAAGTGTCGATTCATTAATTGATGTAGAAAGTGTGGCTAATTTTGGATGAGTTCTTTGGCTAATGAATTTATTGTTTTTATCAATTAACATTAAACGTCGATCGTATTTAAATCCACTCTCAAGCGCATGTGCTGATTCAACTTCGATTCCTCCTGCGCCTTTGATAGGGTATATCCATAGAGAAGCAACTTTCATATTATGTTCTTAATAAATTAGTGAATTCCCAAAGCACTATTCCTGCACATACCGAAACATTAAAAGAATGCTTTGTCCCATATTGAGGGATTTCTATACAATAGTCACTCTTAGAAATCGCATTTTCACTTACTCCTTGAACTTCATTTCCCATAACTAAAGCTACGTTTTGCTTTAAATCAATTTGATTAATGTCATTCAATGAAACTGAATTAGTAGTCTGTTCTATACTTATAACAGTCGTGTTCTGCAACGAATCAATGGCTGCATTAATATCTTCATAATATTCCCATTCAACAGATTCAGTTGCTCCTATAGCTGTTTTGAATATCTCTTTATGTGGAGGTTTAGCTGTAATGCCACAAAGAATTAACTTTTCGATAGCTAGACAATCACTGGTTCTGAATATACTTCCTACATTCAAAGCTGATCTTATATTGTCAAGAATAACAATTACAGGTACTTTTGGAATATCCTTATACTGGTCAATTTCAAGTCTGCCCAGTTCTTCTAAACTAAGTTTTCTAGTTTCCATTAATTAAGCTGCATTTTCAAATCTTTTATGATTTCCTTTCTCGTAATTGCAGCTTTTATGAAATGAATGAATAGAGGATGAGGATTTTCTACAGTACTTTTTAATTCAGGATGAAACTGTACTCCTATAAAGAATGGATGATCTTTTAATTCTATTATTTCAACTAAATCAAATTTTGAATTAATTCCACTTGTTACCAAACCATTCTTTCTTAATTCTTTAAGAAATAGATTATTAACTTCATATCTGTGTCTATGTCTTTCAGTAATTTCTGTCGTTCCATAGATTTTATGAGCTAAGCTTCCTTTTTCTAACTTACACCCATAACTTCCAAGTCGCATAGTCCCTCCTTTTTCAGTGATAGACTTCTGCTCTTCCATAAGATCTATTACTTTCGATTCTGCACTTTGCTTATACTCGGCTGACCATGCATCATTCAACTTTGCTACATTCTGCGAAAACTCAACTACAGCACATTGTAAACCTAGACATATTCCAAAAAATGGAATCTTATTTTCTCTTATATACTTTATAGCTCTCAGCTTTCCTAATATACCTCTTTCACCAAATCCTGGTGCAATTAAAACTCCATCCAGTTCTTTTAATTGATTCTCTACTTCTTCATCACTAGCTTCTAATCTTTCCGAATGAATTGGAATGACAGACACTTTAGTTTCGTTTGCAGCGCCTGCGTGAATAAAAGATTCGTAAATAGATTTATATGCATCAGGTAATTCATTGTACTTACCTACTAAGCCAATTTTGACATCATGAATAGGATTTTTCAATTTCCCTAAAAATGATTTCCATTGATCTAAATTTGGTTCTCCTTCCGTATCAAGTTCAAGCTTTTCAAGAACCGTTTTGTCTAGTTTTTCTCGTTGCATTAACAATGGAACATCATATATAGTAGATGCATCCATTGCTTCAATTACATCTTTATGTTCTACATTGCAGAAGAGTGCAATTTTTTCCTTTATCTCTTTTCCTAGTTTATGTTCTGTTCTACAAACAAGAATATCTGGTTGAATACCTTGTTGTAATAACTCTTTTAC
>CAZMKA010000199.1:0-6422 GCA_964566605.1 uncultured Saprospiraceae bacterium
TCCCATGCCTTCCCACTTATACTCTCTATCCCGCCTATCGCACCACTCAAATTTCCAGCCTCATACGCCGCATTTCCCACAACTATCGCTGAAAAAATCAAAGCAATCATTCCCCATTTCAATGCCGCACGATCTCCAGTCACATCCTTCACCACTTGGGGTAAACCTTTACCCGTTGACATCGAAATACGTATCGCTAATTCTTGAATCACTACCGTCGCAACAATCGACAATATCATCGCCCACATCAATTGATACCCATACTGGATTCCTGCAACTGAACATACCGTAATGGTTCCAGGACCTATGAATGCGGCCGTCACTAACGTCGCAGGCCCTATATCCTTAAATATATTTAGTTTCAATTGAATAAATTTTATAATTGTGAAGCTCCCAATGCATACAAAGCAAACGAGCCTAGCCAATGTCCGCCTTCGTAACTATCGCCAACAATACTTGGCAAAGACGCTTCTACATGCTTGTTGGCGATATTAATTAATGCCTCATTATTAATATCAACACGCGAAGATATTTCATATAAATTCCATGCCCGACTAAAATTCACTCCATCCAAATGCACCAATTTCCCATCCGTTCGATCACCTACTTTTGCTACCTCCAAATCAAAATCCATATCAAACAATTCAGGCATAAAATCCCTTAACCACTTCTCCCTTTCTTTACCTGTAAGAATCTTTGACATCAACGCCGCTTCTTCAAGGCAAGGAGATAAAAAATCGAAGCCACCAGGTTCCCATGAAAACGGACAAGCAGCATCATCTTTATAAAAATCCATCGCTCTACTTGTAATCAGTTGTTCGAAAGCCGTCCGCTTCTTTGTACGTGCATAATCCAATGCGAATGATAGTCCAAAAGCTGTATTGGGATGTTCTCCCACACGAATAGGATAAACCAATTTAGGTAAAAACTCCATAAATCGCTCTTCTAACAAAAGCGTCAATGGTTCAAGATTTTTCGACAATTCATCTGCTAATGGATCATCCCATATGTACAACATCTCATCGAGTTTCATCAACCAAGCCCAGCCATAAGTTCGCTCCCACGACTTATTATGTTTTCCATGAAAATACGCTATTTCTTTGGTAATTCGCTCCTCCGTAAGGTGCTCCTTTAAAATCCGTTTCATTTCATCGGCCTGTTTAATATCGGGAAAACGATGCAATAAATTCACCATCGACCAATGTCCATGCACTGAACTATGCCAATCGAAACAACCATAAAACGCAGGATGTAAATCGGACGGTTCCGCTAAATCATTCGCTTCACCCAGTACATCATTCAACTTATTCGGATATTCTTTTTGGGCGCAAGCCAATGGCAAACTGGCTAAATTCTCCGCTTGTTTTAGATTTAATTCTGGAATAGGATAAGACTTGGAAGAAGAATTTCCAGGCATTTCTTTTTCTGGGGGTTTACACCCAAAAGCCGTCAGGACGATAATAGTACATAGAATATTTCTCATAAGCTAAAGGTAGGAAAAGAAATCAATTTCATAAACATGTAAAATCAGTAAACAACGTATCCAAAATTTTATTTGTCAAGCCTCATTTTTCTGAAAAAAGCTTCTATTTACAAATAGGTAAAAGATACTTTTTATGAAAAGGTTAACTGATACTGAAACCAAACTTAAAACATTGGTTAAAATCAATCGGTGTCGATAAAGAACCGATCGTTATAAAATGTAATGACCAAAAAGATTTAGTGCTAATATCTTTAGAAGAATACAATTCGTTAGTAGAAACTACTTACTTATTGACTGGCAAAACTCGAGAAATTTTACTTAAATCGATTAATGAAGTAAAGATAAGGTAAACTGAATATTTCATTATTCTTCTCACGAATAACCACCAAAATTTATTCCCTTTTAACTTCCTATTTCTCTTCCCCTATCTTAAACAATTCGCCCCTCCATTTTCTTTCATATATTTGCATATACAAGTTATCTAATCAAATTCCGACTATGTTCTCTAAAACCAATATGAAAAAGGGATTCTCACTCATGGCGAAAGCCAAAGCCATGGCTGAACTTTACGAAGAAAACTTTTCTGTCGTGTCGAAATATGTACACGCAACTTCTAGAGGTCATGAAGCAATTCAAGTTGCCTTGGGCATGCAACTTCTCCCCCAAGATTACGTTGCTCCGTATTACCGAGATGACGCCATGTTACTCGCTTTGGGCATGAAGCCCTATGACCTTATGCTCCAACTTTTAGCTAAAAAAGATGATCCTTTTTCTGGTGGACGGTCCTATTATGCACACCCTTCATTGAAGGATGACGATAAACCCAAAATTCCGCATCAATCATCCGCAACTGGTATGCAGGCGATTCCTACGACTGGCGTTGCTCTAGGTATTCGATACAAAGAGCATTACGATATTGACGGTGCTACCAAAGAGAAGAAAAAACCTGTAGTGGTATGTTCCCTTGGGGATGCGAGTGTGACGGAAGGTGAGATCAGTGAAGCGTTTCAAATGGCTGCTCTTAAGCAACTTCCCATCTGTTTTCTCGTCCAAGATAATGAATGGGACATCAGTGCTTACAAAGACGAAGTGCGGACCATGGATGCGTATCAATACATCAAAGGTTTTCCAGGAATTGAGGCATACACCATCAATGGTAGTAATTTCAAAGAATGCTACGACACAGTGGAAAAGGTCTTTAAAACCATGCGAAAAGAACGTCGACCTTTCCTTATTCACGCCAAAGTTCCTTTGTTGAATCATCACACTTCCGGCGTACGGATGGAGTGGTATCGAGACGATCTCGACGAACAGAAAAAACGTGATCCTTACCCGAAGTTCAAGTCTTTCCTTAAGCGAAACGGCTTTAGTACGAAGGACATTAAAAAAATAGAAACGGATGCGATTAACGAAGTAGCGAGAGATTACGACTTAGCACTTCAACAGGATGACCCGACACCTGAAGATCTTTACACGCATGATTATGCGCCGACGCCTATTGTTAAGGAGGAAGGGGCTCGTAGGCCCAAAAATGGGGAAGAGAAAGTAATGGTGGATTGTGCATTATTTGCCTACAAAGAGTTATTGGAGCAAGATGAAAGATGTTTGATATACGGACAAGATGTGGGAAAAAGACTTGGTGGAGTATTTAGAGAAGCAGCAACCTTAGCTGGAAAATTTGGTGACGAACGTGTATTCAACACACCGATTCAGGAAGCATTCATCGTAGGTTCTACCGTAGGTATGAGTGCCGTTGGCCTCAAACCCATTGTCGAAGTGCAGTTTGCCGATTACATATGGCCAGGATTGAATCAATTATTTACGGAAGTATCGAGATCATGTTATTTGAGTAATGGGAAATATCCGGTGAGTATGATTTTACGTGTACCAATTGGTGCATATGGAAGTGGTGGACCATATCATAGTTCAAGTGTAGAATCTATCGTAGCGAATATCCGAGGTGTAAAAATTGCTTACCCTAGTAATGGAGCTGATATGAAAGGCCTTATAAAAGCCGCATATCATGATCCGAATCCCGTCGTTTTCTTTGAGCATAAAGGATTGTATTGGAGTAAAGTAAAAGGTACGTCTGCGGCAAAAACGATAATGCCAGGAGAGGATTATATCCTACCTTTTGGGAAAGCTGCAATTACGCAAGAAGCTAGTACAGACCACGTCGAAGAAGGAACATCGATGACTGTTATCACTTACGGCATGGGTGTTCACTGGGCATTAAACGCTTCAAAAGCATTCCCTGGACAAATAGAAATTGTAGATTTACGAACTCTACATCCACTAGACGAAGACACCATATTTGCGTCTGTTCGTAAGCATAGCCGATGTCTTGTAGTGACCGAAGAACCATATAACAATGGCTTTGCTCAAGCATTAAGTGGACGTATTTCGGCAGAATGTTTTGAATCATTGGATGCACCTGTACGCATTATTGGAGCCGAAAATATGCCAGCGATTCCGCTGAATGAAGTATTGGAAAAGACCATGATTCCATCTATAGAGAAGGTAGAGGAAGGGATGAGAAATTTACTTGCTTATTAAGAGATATGTCGCCCTTTCAGGGCTAGTTATTGATGCGCAATTTTAGAGCCGGGTTGCACTCACCTCTAAAATATGTTGCCCCGATGAGGCTTGGCATATATCACCACGATAGAACTAGGATTATTTCGACTCTATGGCGTTTGGGCTATGTCAATTTAGATTTAATTCCTAGCACCAACACCTTATGATTTAACGCATATATCACCTAATATCCACAGCCCCAACGGGGCGCCATAAATCAAAGACGGGTTCAACCCGCGCATCACTTCACCCACAGCCCCAGCAGGACGACATATCCATAATCCTCTAAAAAAAACTTCCCTTTTCCCTTTGAAAACCCGAAAATACTATTATATTTGTCGGCTTTTTCGGTAAAAAATAGTCGAAATTATCGACAATCGATGGCAAAGCCGAATCTTCCAGCTAAAGATTCATACGGATTATTCGGCTAATACAAAGACACGTCAATTAATACAAAAAGTACGTAAAAACAATGATCTACTTCACGAAGTGGAATAGCCACTTCTATGCCATATGTAATAACACTTTTTTGATAAACCAACCAAAAAAATATGCCAATAGCCACTTGCTATTTGTACCTAAAAACGACTAAAATTTATCAATATGTTTCTAAATAACCACACGTTTTACTCTCTCCGATACGGCACCTTATCAGCCGAACAACTCGTACTTTGGGCGAAAGCCCAAAACCTCAAAACACTCGTACTTACCGACATTAACAATTCCTCTACCGCCTATCAATTCGTCCTCGCCTGTCGAAAACATGGAATCAAACCCATTCTCGGCATGGAATTCCGACATGAAAACAAATACTACTTCACTGCTATCGCAAAGAATCGCGAAGGTTTCCGTGAGATATGTGCACTTCTCACACGATCATCGCTTGAAAACAAAGCCATTCCGCGCGTAGCACCTGCTTTCCAACATTGTTATGTCATTTACCGTCATCTTCCCAAACCTCCCTCCGAACTGCTCGAAAACGAATATGTAGGTGTTCGACCCCAAGAAGTCAATCGACTTTTTCGTTCCGATTTTCTTACCTATAAAAACAAACTTGTCGTATTTAATCCCATCGTATTCATGGATAAGAAATCGTATATGGTGCATAAAATCCTCCGTTCGATTGACTTGAATATTATGATTTCCCAACTCAAAAAAGAAGACATTGCCTCCGTTTATGACACGCCGATGGAAGTAGAAAAAATCGAGGAAGCTTTTCAGCAATATCCAGAAATCATAGCGAACACGAAAATGATTTTGGATACGTGCATTGTGGAAATGGAACATAATTTTTTGAACAACAGGAGAAGTTTTACGGGAGATTTAGAGGATGATAAAAAGCTGCTGACAAAGCTCGCTGTCCAAGGATGCAAGCGCCGTTTTGGGGACAACCATAAAAAAGCGATGGAACGAACAATGAACGAATTAAAAGTGATTTTCGAACTGGGATTTTGTGCTTATTTCTTGATCACTTGGGACATTATACGTTATGCACACAGTGCGGGATATTATCACGTAGGGCGAGGAAGTGGAGCGAATTCTATCGTCGCTTACAACCTATATATTACCGATGTAGATCCACTCGAACTCGACCTATATTTCGAGCGATTCATCAACCCGCATAGAAGTTCTCCACCCGATTTTGACATCGATTTTTCGTGGAATGAGCGAGACGATGTAACCGATTATATTTTCAAAAGATACGGGAAAGAACACACCGCGCTACTCGCGACTTACAATACCTTTAAGGGGAAGTCTATTATCCGCGAACTCGGGAAAGTTTTCGGCCTCCAAAAAGCAGATATTGACACTATCGTCGCTTACCCTCTTGATAAAAAAAGACATCATCCGTTTGCTGAAAAAATCTTCTATTACGGTTCATTTATAGAAAATTTCCCAAACTACCTTTCTATTCATGCCGGCGGAATTCTCATCAGTGAAGAACCATTGAATTACTACACTGCTTTGCAGATGATGCCGAAGGGGTTTCCTATTGTGCACTTTGATATGTACGGAGCGGAAGACCTGGAGTTTCATAAATTCGATGTGTTGAGTCAGCGGGGTTTAGGGCATATAAAAGATGCGGTGCGGTTGATAAAAGAAAATCAAGGAAAAGCGGTTGACGTCCACGACGTCCCCAAAATAAAAGCCGATGTAAAAGTACGTGAACTCTTGAAATCCGGGCATTGCATAGGGTGTTTCTACATTGAATCGCCTGCAATGCGTGGACTTCTATCTAAGCTTCGTTGCGATAATTACGTCCAACTCGTTGCTGCGAGTTCCATTATTCGTCCTGGCGTTGCGAAAAGTGGGATGATGCGCGAATACATCAAGCGTACTCATAGTCCTTATGAAGTAAAAT
>CAZMKA010000200.1:0-5171 GCA_964566605.1 uncultured Saprospiraceae bacterium
CATCAACTGAAATAGAAAAATCAGTATTGAAACTAAATTCAAATCCACCACCAAAGTCTTGAAATTCTAAAACAGAATCCATATTACTCGTATAGAATTGTTTGGTCATAATCTTGAAAGTTCAAAATATAAACCTCATTTCCATCTTTTAATGAAGAGATGTCGAAGCTAATTTCTTTGGTAAGATAAGCTTCGCAATCCTCATTATCTTCCATAACTATTCGTAGGAATCTTTGCAATGGCTCTGACTCTGCAATTTCACCTGAATCAATTAACTGTAGATTCCAACTATTCCCGTCACATCCGCTTCCACTGTAATTAATTACCAAACATTCTTCGTTTAAACTTATGTCGTTAATAGTAAATTCATCGGAGATTTCGTTTGTGTATTTATTGGCATTAATTTCTACTTCAAAATCACAATTATTGTTGACATCTACTGCTGTATTATTGTCACAACTTTGATTCAAAAATATAGTCAAAAGGAATAATGATAAATATTTCATATTGTTTCTTTTTTAAAAAGACGAAATTAACTTTCAAAGTGTTGGTAAAACTATAAATATAATATTTTTATATTTATTGATTATTATGAATAAAACAGTTAAGAATTATTTTGAAAACGGTTGTATGCGATGTTCACTAGGTGCAACACCAGAATGTAAAGTTCATAAATGGAAGGAAGAACTCATTTATTTAAGAAAACTTATTCATCAAACGGATTTAAAAGAAGCATGTAAATGGGGTGTTCCTATTTACACATATAATGATATTAATGTGCTTTCATTAAGCGCCCTAAAGCAATATTGTAGTATCGGTTTTTTCAAAGGTTCTTTGCTTAAAGATGAAACTAAACTGTTGATTAAACAAGGCCCGCACTCGCAAGCAGCTAGACTATTCAAGTTCAAAAATGTAAATGAAATTAAATTTATTGAAAATGATATTTTAGCATACATTCAAGAAGCAATAGAAATCGAAAAGGCTGGACTACAAATTGCTTTCAAAAAAGAAATCGTTCCTTATCCCATAGAACTTGTCGAATGTTTCGAAAAAGATCCTATTTTAAAAACCGCATTTGAGGCATTAACTCCAGGCCGTCAAAGAGGTTATCTCATCCATTTCACTCAAGCAAAGCAATCCAAGACACGTTTTTCGCGTATCGAAAAATGGACACCTAAAATACTAAACGGAGAAGGAATGCACGATAAATACACAGCCAAGAACAAGTGATTTTAGGCTCGAGACCAAAAATAATATATAGATTACACTTTATAATTGTGGTTAAAATACAATAATTATTAAAAGAGAATCAATAGCTTTTACTACATGGTTTTAATTACATTTAAATTAAGGTGATTTTTTGTAAAATGGTTAGCTTATATTTTGGTTAATATAAGAAGTAGTGCATTCTAAACCTGATTGATAAAGCTTATCCTCCATCTCTTGGGTAATGCTAAAATTAGTAGCTGAGATACCGAAGTCTTCTACTTTTACAGATATCTTATTTTCTTGTACATTCTTTTCAAATTCAATGTTTTGAGCTTGCATCAATGTGTGGAAAAGTGATTTTATGTACATTGTAATGTGATTATACCCAAGGGAATTCGGTTTGGGAGGATTACTACTATGTAAAAAGAATCCCAGAGTTTTTGATAGATCTTCAAAAGCATTTATAGGATAATTATAAACCGTCCCACCATCAACATAAATATGATCATCGGGATTATTATTAGGAAATTTCCATGCGCTAAAGAAGAGAGGAATAGACATAGAAGCTCTAACGCTTTCGGCAACTATAACTCCAGGTGTTTTATCGTTTGAAAACTCTTTTGCACAACCTGCATTCAAGTCCGTTGCAAAGACTTTTAAATCTCTAAAACCTTTAGATGCAAGTTCTGCATAAGTTGTGTTTTCACTACCAGTCTTAGCCTTTATTAAACCTTTAATCCAATTAAGAAAATAGTCACCTTTGTAAATGCCATATTTAGTTGGAATTCTGAGTGGATCCCAGTGGTCTTCAAAATCTTTAAAATTAGTTGAAGCAACGATTTTTTTAATTTCAGCTGGACTATATCTCAATGCTAAAACTGTGGAAATTATAGAACCTGCTGATGTTCCAGCGACTCCTTTTATATTATCAAGAAGCTGGGCTTGTTCAAGAGCTTGGATACAACCAGCGTATGCAATGCCCAGAACACCACCGCCTTTAAAAACTAGGTTTTCAATTTGTCTCATATTAATTGGGGGTTTTATTTAATATCAAAGATAAAGAAGCAAGTTTTGATAAAAGATTGTATAAATACGTGAATTCAGCAACCGAATTAATACGTATCTATAAAGATGGAAGTATACAGTTTCCAAGAAAATTGTTCTTATTCCAGCTATAAATTATAATACTCTTGGAGGTTCTTATCAGGGTTATACTGCAGGAATTATAAGGTTTAAGTTTAAGCCTTTAGTACGTGAATTTGATTCTTTTGAAATAGGATATTTTAAATAACTTTAATTGATTTTCAATTTGCTAGTTATAGTGTAATAGCTTAATTTGAAACGAGACGTTTTAGACTTGGAGTATCTCATGAATGTTGTATATCTAGTATAAATTCCTTTGCAACCATTCTTGATATTCAAGAGTTTATTTTTTCGTATTTCTTTGGAAGGACATAAGGATCATATAGATTTTTTATGTATTTATTATTTTGGGCTCGAGCCCAAAAAAAAGGAGAAAAAATTGTACCAAAAGCAAGTTGGCTCATATTACTTGATACTTGAAGCATTAAACGAATCGCTGATTTTATAGTCATACTAGCGACTGTTTTTAGATTTGAACATTACTATCAAAATAATATTCATTGTCAGTAAATTATAAATTCTGTATTTTTACATTATATCAAATATTCTATGAAGTTTAGAATTATTTTCATTCTTGGGTTATTTTACATCACTACGGGATATTCTCAAATGTATTCAGACAGTATTTCTGTCAATTTCTTTTTACTCGATGAATGTAGAATAAGTCAGAATATATCAGGTGAAATTAATCGGGTTGTTGCTGATTTTGAAGATGAAATATTTCAGTTTTCAAGTTATTTTCCTAGTAAAAGTTCTACCGTAAAAAAGATTGATGGTTTTATGAAAACCTATAAAATCAATACAGTCTATTATACTGATTATGATAAAGTAAAGACAAACTTTTACGGCGCTACAATTGCTCCTCAAGTTGTCGTTTATGATGAAAAAAACAATAAGGTTTTATATAGCGGAAGAATTGATAATTCTTACGATAAAGTTGGGTCCAGAAGAAGAGTTGTTACTTCCAAAGACTTATATGAAGCCCTTGATTCAATAAAAAATAATGAAGAAATTACGCAAGCTGAAATCCCCGCGATAGGCTGCGTATTATAATTTAAAATCACATTAAAATGAAATACATAATTTCTACAACGCTTATGCTTTTTTGCCTATTTCCCGCACATTCGCAAGTAACATATGCTGATGATATAGCTGAAATCATTTACCAACATTGTTCTTCGTGTCATAGATCAGGAGAAATTGGTCCTATGGAATTGACAAATTACGAACAAGTAAGTGCATGGGGGAATATGATAAAATTTGTAACTGCTAATAACATCATGCCACCTTGGCAAGCAAATCCCACTTATTCTACATTTCTCGAAGAGAATTACTTATCCCAAGATCAAAAAGATATGATTGCTGAATGGGTTGATAATGGAATGCCTCAAGGTGATGTAGCCAATGAGCCAGAATTTCCTGACTTTCCCAATGGCTCTGTTTTGGGAGAACCAGATTTAGTTTTGGAGATGGCAGAAGAATGGGTTCATGAAGGAAATAATCAAGATGATTATAGATACTTTGTATTACCCACAGGCCTTACAGAAGATAGAATTGTGAAAGCGGTTGAATTCCGACCAGGTAATTCTAAGATAGTTCATCATGCATTACTATTCGAAGACACTTCAGGTGAAGCTGCAGAAAATGATGCTGAAACTCCTGAATATGGCTTTAGCGGATTTGGTAGTTTTCTAGATGGAAATGCAGAAAGTATTCTAAGTCAAAAACAGTTCCCAGGTTATGTTCCTGGTCAAAAACCAATACGATATCCTGACGGAATAGGTCAAGTTCTTCAAGCTGGTTCTGATATTGTTGCACAATTACATTATGCGCCGTGGCCCATAGACGAAACAGATAAATCAACCATAAATATTTTTTTTATGGATGAACAAGAAGAGATGTTGGAACGGGAATTACAGACTCATATAATGGTGCCATTGTTTGATGTAATTGGTGAGGCCTTTTTTATACCAGCCAATACTGTAAAAACATTCCATGGAACATTTACAGTTCCTGTTGATGTGAGTTTGGTAAACATTTCACCGCATATGCATTTACTAGGAAAAGACTGGGAAGTATGGCTTGAACTGCCTGACGGGGAGATTATAAATCTAATCAATATCCCAGACTGGGATTTTAATTGGCAAGGTTCATACTATTTTGACGAATACAAGGTTGCACCTGCTGGGACGATTATTCATGCAACGGCAACTTACAATAATACTTTAGCCAATCCCAATAATCCAAGCAATCCTCCACAATTTGCGACATGGGGTGAAGGAACTGAAGATGAAATGTATTACTTACCCATCGGTTACGTGCCTTATAAAGATGGAGATGAGGATATTAGTTTCTCTGAAACACCTGTAAATATTGTTGAATTAGAGCAAGATAAAAGTTTTATTTTCCCTATTGTCCCAAATCCTGTTAATGATTTCGCGATTGCTGGATTCCAGTTGGAACATGGACAAGTTTTAAATATTTCTATTTTCGATATGCAAGGTAGGAGAGTGAGGTCTTTGAGAAATGGTGAATTTTATAATATTGGACAACATCACGTGAATTTCTCTACAGTGAATTTAGAAAACGGAATGTACATAATTCAAATTCAAGGTAAAGATGTTTTAATGACTCAAAAGTTTGTAAAGGGATAATTATTGATATGTAACAAAACGTTTTGGGGTTGATGGTCAATGAATGTTGATACTAAAAAGTTCGTCCTACGAGATTCTGAAAGTGCTTGATGTATTGGGTTACAGCGAATTTTCTTGCAGGTTTGGAGATAATGTGTTGATAAGTCAAAGGGGCTTTCGCCCAAA
>CAZMKA010000200.1:5271-6420 GCA_964566605.1 uncultured Saprospiraceae bacterium
ATGATTACTGTTTAAAGGTTAATTGTGATATCGAAATAAAGATGTTGTAAAGTTCGTCCTACGAGATTCTGAAAGTGCTTGGTATGTTGCGTTACAGCGATTTTTTTTGCAGGTTTGGAGATGATGAGTTGATAAGTCAAAGGGGCTTTCGCCCAAAATGATTACTGTTTAAAGGTTAATTGTGATATCGAAATAAAGATGTTGTAAAGTTCATCCTACGAGATTCTGAATTATTGTATAATAAATACGCATATGTATAAAGATATTCAAGTCAGAAGAAAAAAAAGTCATTTTCAAGCAACCATTTACTAATTGGCTTCATATCTTTAATGTAATATAATTCTAATATATTACTTTCTCTCTTGTGAATTTTGGCTCAAACCTTATTTTATACTAATTATTACAATGCCTTTAAACTTGCATTGTGAAATATTAAATTTTAAAGAATGTCTAGAAAAAATACTTTGCTTGTTCCTCAAATTGGAGGAAAACAGATTCGTTTTTATTTAAGTCTTGGGCTATTTCTTCTCTTAGGAAATGTTCTTTCTTCGCAAATTATAATCAATGAAATTTCGGACGATGGACGTGTAGAAATCAAAAACACAGGGACGAGTTTCGTTGATGTAGGTTCGTATATTTTATGTGACTTTCCTGCTTATGACGTAGTAAGCTCGTTAGATACTGAATGTGGTAATTTCGTTTTAGCGGCAGGTGAAATCCTTACAATTACTAATTTTTCAGTTAGTCCGGATGATGGAGAAATAGGACTTTATATAGATAATTTCTATACTAATCCTAATTCTCTAGCTGATTATGTAGAATGGGGATTTGCTGGTCATCAAAGAGCATCTGTAGCAATTTCTGCTGGCATTTGGTCTCCTGACATGTTTGTTCCAGCATTTGCTTCAGGTGAATCAATTGAATATGACGGTGAAGGAGATACTGCTTCAGATTGGGCAGCTAACTCACAATCAAGTTTTTGTGCAGAGAATTCAAATGTAATTGTTTTATGCGATGCAATAGGAGGAACAATTGCAGGTGGCCCATTTATATTTACAGAAATAGGAGATGGAATGCCTGATATGATTCCTGAGGGTTCTATAACGCTTACTGATAATGTAGGAGAAAATTCTCAATGGGTAATAACAG
>CAZMKA010000201.1:0-2855 GCA_964566605.1 uncultured Saprospiraceae bacterium
CAATATTATATGCTTTTCCGATACTGGTAAATATGTAGTTGCTCATATGCTTACGTTGTTTTAATACCAATTTATATTTTTTTTCTTTGGGCTCGAGCCCAAAGAAAAAAAACAGAAACAGCAATGCCTTTTACACTAATAAATGTAAAAGGCATTGTTATTCTTTTTGGGTTCAAACCCAAAATCATATCCGCATAAACTTGCGTTCAGATTAAATTAATTCACCTAAATTCAATCGTATTGTTAACCCTGTTTGCCAATTCGTAATAGGAAATGAATTCGTTGTTGCTGGAACCGAGCGACTATAATCGTAGAATAATCTAAGATTCACGTTATCGTTTACATCATAATCTACTGATGGATTAGCTCTCCAAGACCTTATTCCTCTTGTAGGAATGAATGGAGAAGTTTGGTCAATAGTTCTATTTTGAACGACATCATCTCTAAAAGAGAAGTCAAGTTTGAAGGTCATGTTAGTTCCTTTCGAATTAGTTACCTTTCCAAAACCACCTATACCTTTACCATTCGAGCCATTCGAACTTTTCTTAGCATTAGGATCAGGTTTTTTCTTACTTCCTTTTTTAGAATTTTTGACACCAGTCAAAAACGGAATATTTACATCTTCTAGAATTAAACCCGCACCTATAGTGAATTCTTCAGCTTTAGATTCTACCAATTCCTTTGCATAAAAATCCATTGCTAAATTCCTACTTTTTCTATATTCAGCATTGAAATCAAATGCTGATTTAGTACTGAAATTTATACCTATTACAGGAACAAATTCTTCGGAAATAACAATTTGAGGTACATCGAATCTCGTATAATAGTTTAGGGATTGAAGTTGTGTTTCTTGAAAAGGGTTCGTTGCATTGAAGTCAGGATCACTGTTAAAACTACTGACTGTCATTGATGACCTATAACCGTGTTTCAATGTAAATGAAGAGAATATATCTTCGAACCATTTCAACTTACTTAATCCGTTATAATTCAATGTCCAGTTAGGCGCAGGAATATAATCAAGTGCCATTACCCTATCGTTAATAGAAAGATCTACATCCATCGGCGATTCACCTCTATAAGTAGCTAAAAATGCTGGAATAAGCACGTCCGTAGATTGGCGTCCAAACCCATTAGCATAACCAATATCTTCAGGGTGATCTCCTTCAAGATAAGTAACACCTAATCTATCAGCTTCTATTTCTGCACGATCTTGGAGACGATAGGATATTGCCTGTCTATTTGCTTCAAATGAATCAAAAAGCTCGTCGGAATCAAAACCCCATAATGTATTCAAAGCCATGTATGAGACATCCATTGTTCCCATATCTCTAAGAATAAGCTGTTGATATCCCCCGTTAATATTTTTAAACTCTTCCGAGTGATTAACTGAAAAATTCTTTCGGAAGTCAATTTCGATATCAAAATCTTTATATATCTCAAAATCGATTTGCCCTTCTATAGATTGTGTTCTTGTCTGTAACACTTGCTGATTAAGAAACTGGGATTGTGTAAACCAACCCTCGTTTGCACCTGTATACAACCAGTTATTCGTATTAGTAGGATCAAGATTTGGTTGGAGGCCTGAAACGAAACCCCATCCTGGCGCATCAAACTGTTCATCTAAGCCCACATATCGGGAATTCCTTATAATACCTGGAACTACAGTTCCAAAGTTTTCTCTATATGTAAATTTAGCTCGTCTAAGCGAGAGAAGTGGACGTATTAAAGCACGTTCAATATTCGTCACTTCACGTTCTTTTTTCTTCTTCTTGTCTGGATCCTTGCCGTTCTTAGACTGAGTTTGTTTTTGATTCGAAGGAGTTCGTGATCTAGATGTTCTACTATTCCTAGAAGGTGTATTTCCCTTCTCAATTTTCTTCAAGTACTTAGATTTCGCATAGAGCTTATCGAAGTTGAATGTTGCATTCAACTGTCTTTGTTGTGTATTCGAGATAACATTTCCTAATGAATCAACATTTAAAGATGCGGCATCCCATACATAATCTCCGATATATGTAGCTCTTACTTGAGCCCAGTTAAGTGCTTTAATACTTCTTAAAGGCAAAGTATATTGTAAGGTAAAGTTATGATTATAATCTTTCGCTCTTCCACCTTGAACTAGATTATCCGTAAGATATTCTTGTCGAGTTTCTATAGGTACATCCTCGACGGAGCCTACCGTTTGTCCTCTTTCATTAACGACTTCTTGTAATCCACCTACTCCTACTATTCTTAACTCATCAACTATTGATTGATTATTGGCATTGAACCCGAAACTTAGACCTTTCGTGAAGTCCCACTGTAAGTTATATCTACGTTCCCAGTTAAATCGCTGATCATAAAAAGTGTAATCAAATTCTTCTGGTAATCGATATGATCTTACATTTTTATACCTAGTTAATTCATTTTTGAACGTAAATGAATTCGGTAAGAAATTGAAGTTAATTATCTTAAGTGGAGTCTTCGATTTTTTGAATGGCTCCCAATATTTTACAGATCTATTAAATGCATAATCTAGTGAACCTTGATGGTTATCCGTAAGGTCTCTTTCTATAATAGGATCTGTATGATCAACCCTTGTAAAAGCATAAGAAGTGGAGACATTCGAAAGGTCCCAAGGCATAGAATTCTTTTTACCCTTTTTCTTACGTACCTGAACATTCGTTAAGTTAACCGATGTAATTTCAGTTTTATCAATCGCACGCTCTAATACTTCTTCCCTTATATCAGGTTCTGCTTCTATTTTATCATCGACAGAAACATCTAGATCGAATGGGTCCCATCTAGGTGTTTTTATCGTATTCGCATATTGAGCATATAATGGTAGATTTATAGGAAAATCTCCCGGTAACAAT
>CAZMKA010000201.1:2865-6401 GCA_964566605.1 uncultured Saprospiraceae bacterium
ACTCAGTGTTGTTGAAGCGGCATATTCTATGATTTCCTCTTGACTTCTTTGAGCTAATTGTTGATCTAGGTCACCAAAACCCACAGAACTATACGAACCTGAAACGGCAACAGAACCTAAATCAGCAAGTGTAATATCTGTTCTAGCAATACCAGCTACTCCACCCCGTTCCTCAAGACCAGCTAATCGTAATTCATTTACCCACACTTCTCCACAAACTGGGCTACCAGTATAATTCCTTACACCTATTTGTATTCCTTTTATATATCCTAGAGTAGGATTACCTATTATGCTTATTATTTTTTCTGGATTATCTGGATCAGCTTTTGAGTAAACTCTACCTACCGGAAAGTTATTTTGGTTTCTTTCCAACTTAAGCTCTGGTAATAAATCTAGAAGTATATCCATCTTATTACTATCCGGCCATATATTTGCTTGATCCGCTTCTCCCATACTAGGATCCGACATATATAGTGGGATTTCGTATTCGTAATAGTTTTGGGTAAAATCTCTACCTATCCTTATGAACACTTTCATGTCACCTGGATCGAAGGTTTGATCGGATTCTCCATGAAAGAAAAGTTGTAAATTATCGAAAAGCCGGACATCGAGACCATTCATTAATTTATAGACTGTAGGTTCACAACTTTTGGGAATCTCAGGAAATTCAGTATTTGCAGTAGGCAAATTACAATACTTTAAAACCAAACTTCTTTCGTTCTGAAGGACTAATTGATTATTAACTCTTAGTTGTTGTCTCTGAATTCCAGGAGGTAGAACATAGTTAAATGGTGTTTTATTAGCATTCTCTTCTATACTTACTGCATCAAGCGAAAAATCTACTGGATTAATCCCATCTTGACATGCAGTTGTTAATCTTCTCCATTGATTTCTGATCAACTCAAGATTTGCCATTCTCACTGTCTTCTTTGTTTGAAAACCAGTCATATACATTCTTACAAATTGAATAGATCGAAAACCTTCAATAGTGCCTATTGTGGCGTCAAATTCATTAATGGGAATCTGGAATCGATACCAACGTTCGCTTCCCCCTTCTCCTATATCTACAAATTCTCTTATAAATTTAGCGTCATCAATATCTATCTCTCCATTATTATTTGTTAATCTGATTGTGTAGTCATAATAATTTTCACCTTGATCCAAAGATCTATTCTGGTTCAAATCTTCAATATCCGGTGTATATCTACCACGTTGAAATTGATCAGGATTTGGAACCGGTGCATTACCTTGTGAATTATTAAACAATCTCAATCTTTCAAGAATGGATTGTGATTCAGGTGTATATAAAGAATCACTATTAAAAGTAACAAAGTTATCACCTGAAGGATCAAGTTTTATTAATGCATTTGGGTAAGCAGCTAAAACTTGGTTTACATAATCAAGGTATTTGTCATTTTCTTCAGCATCGCTTAACCCATCCAATCCTAAATCTTGCGCTTGCGCATTAGAGATATCGAAGTTAATTGTTCTTGGTTGTTGTAATGGCACCTTTCCCCATGTAGTTTCTATCACAGGCAATGGATTATCCTGATCAAAAGTCAATCCATTTTCATAAAACTGAATATTATCTTTCAAGATATCCTCAGATACATTACCTAAGTTAAAGTGAAATTCACCAGATTCACCTAAAACAGGATCATTTCCTGGTACATCCATAAACGGATTCAACATCCAAAATTCTATATATTCTACATTCAATGCTTGGAAATCATTATTTGGAATAAATCTTTGTATTCCTCCCCATCTTGATTCTGGGTCTTCCAATTTCATGATTCCTTCATCATTATCCCAAACTGATCCACCTGTCATTCCAGTACCTGTGCTCATTCCTCCTGGAGGATCAAAATTATACGGCCCTCTTTCATCTGGATAATAACTCATATCAAAAGTAGATAAGAAACCTATCTGACTTTGAATCAATGTAATATTCGGGAATAACTCTGTACGATCAACTAGCCTTGTGTACGGGTTAGTATTATCTGTACTATTAATAAATTCTTGATCAAGTACATACCAGTTCAATCTTGCTCTATTCGCACCATATGCTAAATCATTAGTCAATGAATGTTCTTCGAATTGTGAAGGTGTTGAAGCCAATACCCATTCATTAAAATTGAATGAACCTAGTGGTATTCCTGTTGCTGATCCTTCAAAATCATCTATAAGAACAACCCCACTATCTTCTCCTAAGTTATTAATCGCGTTTGCGTGACCTGGTCTTAGTGCTGCAACTTCCAATTCTGAACTAATACTAGAAGGAGCGCTTGTTGAATAAAACGGTAATTTATCTAGAGTTCTTGTAAGCCAAGGTAACTCATTATTATAGTTCATATCAAAACCATAAATCCGGTTATTAATAGGATCGTCTCCTATGTTAACCTTTTCCGTAAATGGTCTTTCAAATAAATGCATATAAGTCGCACCTATATTCATATTTTCATTTACTGCATAATCAAGTCTTGTCCCTAATAAATACTTTCGTTGTAAATTGAAAAAACTATTATTCTCAAAAGAAACTCGTATTGGAATTCCTTGTTGGAGATAAGAATCATTTATTATTTTAATTCGTCCTATTCCATAATCTATCTCGTAATCAACTCCTCTTTGTAACACCTTACTTCCCGCTGTAACCGTTTCTGAACCTTGCGGAATATTGAATGCTCCTAGTGAAATTTCCGAAGAATATGCCGATTTATATTCACCTTGCATTACGAATCGATTTTTCTGCAACTGTTCTCTTGCCATTACAACAGTAGTATCATATAATTCTTGAAACCCTAAACTATCAGCAATGTCAGCTGCATTCGGAATATTATAATCGGGATTACCTATGGCATCTTGTAGACTTGTTCCAAAAGGTTCAAGTACAGGAAATATAATTGCCCCCGATCTAGGAATTATAGTTACTCCAGGAACAAAATCAAAAATACCATCTGATTGTGGATCATTCTGAGAGTTCAATTTATCTAAACCAAAAAGATTTAACAATGGAATTTCAGTTAATTTAATACCAGATCCTGGGCTGTCTATTGGAATATATCTTTTCAATGATCCATCAGAGTTATCTTCAAAAAAGATGTCAAACTTGAATGTTGAAGGATCAACTTGAGCAGCACCAACAGGATAAACATTTTTCATCATCAAGTCCCAGTTTGGTTCGGAAACATTCTGTACTGAAGACTTAAGTAATTTCGTGTAAATCACATTTGAACTATCTTGTGTAACGATTTCATCAGCAAGTTCACCTACTTGATAGATTTCATCTCCATTGAATGTATATGAATACTGATATGAAACCGCAAGAACTTGATTTGGCTGAAGTCTCACATTCAATGATAAGAAACCTAATTCAGGGTGAAAAGTATATTCGTTTGAAGAAAGTCTTCTAGCTTTTAATACTTCGAAATCTCTTGATTGTGTCAAGTCATATGCAGTAGTTAAACGAGAAGAAGTGTTTATGATTTTTCTTGTTTCATCATCTCCAAGTTAAGGGCTTTAGTAGAAAACCATCCCCT
>CAZMKA010000202.1:0-6379 GCA_964566605.1 uncultured Saprospiraceae bacterium
CAGGGGGAAGACCCGGATGGGGAAACCAATGGGGAATTCCTTGGGGTAATCAATGGGGAAATCCATACGGTTTTTACGGTCCTTCTTATGTCGGTTTCAATCCATATGGCTATGGATGGGGAAATCAATGGGGAAGTCCTTGGGGAAATCCATGGGGAAATCCTTGGGGAAACCAATGGGGAAATTCTTGGAATAATACAGTGTGTTATGGAAATAACAATTATTATGGCAATTCTTGGAACAATAACAACAATAATAACTCAAATAGAGTAAGAGGAGCGAGATATGGTGGTTCAACTACATCTAGTACTAAAGGTCAAGCTAATAGAGCAAATAGAAGAAAAAATCCAGTAGCTGGAGGAGGGACAAATCCAAATTCAACAAATGTTGTAAGAGGACAAGAAAGAACTTTAAGAACTGATTCTCCTTCTAGAGTGGGAAATTCAAGTAATCAAGTAGTAGGAACAGATAGACCATCTGTTAGAGATTCTAGAGAAACAGCAACCAGAGGTGATGTTTCTTCAAGACCTACAAATGGTACTTCAACTAGACCGTCCACAGTTTACACTAGACCGAATAGAGGAACGAGTACTTCAAGAAATAGCACAAGCACTTCGCGCCCAAGTACTAATCGATCTTCGACTTATGGAAATTCAAGTTCAACTAGAAATAGTACTTCAACAAGATCTTCTTCTAATAGTGGAAGTTCTAGAAGCTATACTCCAAGTAGTTCAAGAAGGTCATCTAGTTCAACAAGAAGCAGTGGAAATTCTAGACCGAGCAGTTCAACTAGAAGCAGCTCAAATAGAAGTAGTAGCAGAAGTGGTGCTTCAAGAAGTTCTTCTTCATCAAGAAGTTCATCAGCAAGAAGCTCTTCTCCATCAAGAAGTTCTTCTTCAACAAGAAGTTCTTCATCGAGAGGATCATCTTCTAGAGGTTCTTCTTCTAGGAGTTCATCTTCAAGAGGTGGTTCTTCAAGAGGTGGTTCTTCAAGACGTGGTAACTAAGAACTATTAAAACATAATTATGAGGGGTGGGTACATTGTTTCCACCCCTTTTTTATACCCCATTATTACATCAACTAATTATGATTTTTGGGCTCGAGCCCAAAAAAATAACGCCATAAAATATTATAACATGAAACTATCTAATAAATACATCAGTCTATTAACACTTCTTTTATTTTCAATATTTAGTAACGCCCAAACACTCGAAGAAGCTGTTCGATATAGTTATGCTGAAAACATAGGTACGGCCAGAATGGTAGGAGCAGGAGGAGCATTTGGTGCATTAGGAGGTGAGCTAGGTTCAGTAATGATCAATCCAGCTACAGCAGGAACATATGTAAAAGGAGAATTCGCTATTGCTCCTATGAGTCTAAGTTCAGTTACCACAACAGAATTTCAAAACAATCCAATAACAGATGATAATGCCAACAACCTGCATTTATTCAATATGGGTGCTGTTTTTTCGAATTACAAACAAGGGAATAAGTGGGAAACTACTAATTTCATTATTAGTTACAATAAAATAAGTGATTTCAATCAAAGCTTCTCATTTTCAGGAATTTCAGAAGGAACAATAGTAGAACGTTTTGCAGAACGTGCTAATGGATTAACTCTGGATCAATTAGATGATTTTGAAGCGGGTGTTGCATTTGATAGTGGGGCAATTTTTGACTTTGATAATGATCTTAATTATGATTTTGATGCATTTCCGGATCAGGAACTGGGCAGAAGCCAATTCGCTAGATATACTGGAGGAATTTCAGAATTATCATTTACTTTGGGAGGAACATATGAAAAGCAACTTCAGCTAGGAATAAGCCTTAACATTCCAATTTTAAATTTCTCATCTACAAAAACATATGAAGAAGTTGCTCCTGATGAAAGGTCTGCCTTCAGAAATTTATCATATACAGAGACTTTAAACACGACTGGAAATGGTTTAAATTTTCGAGCTGGAGCAATATTTACGGGTTTAAAACCGCTTAGAATAGGTTTATCAGTAACAAGTCCAACAAATTTTAATCTTCAGGACGTATATTCAACTGAAATGACTTACACTTTCTTTAATGTAAATACTTCATCAAATGAAACATTTAGTACGAGTTCTCCTGAAGGAGAATTTGATTACAACTTTAGTACTCCATGGAAATATACAGGAAGTATAGCATACTTACTAAAAGGGGCTGCAATAGATGGATTTGTTTCAGCTGATATCGACTACTTAAATTATCGAGGTTCTTCATTTAATTTAACTACAGAAGGTAATACTGAAACTGCTTTAGAAACAGATTTGAATAACTTAATAAATCAAGAACTTAAATCAGCAGTAAACATCAGATTAGGAAGTGAGATTGCTTATGATATTTACCGTTTCAGATTAGGTTGTAATTTTAATTCGAGTCCATATTGGCTCGATTCAAATTTCTTCGGGGGACTTTCAGGAGGATTTGGGCTAAGGTTTGATAAATTCTATTTTGACTTAGGAGCACGAAGACAAAATTTTCAGCAGGGCTATATACCCTATAATAGCCTGAATGAGGATAATGTTCAATTAGTGCAATTAAATACAAGAAAAACATATTTAGTATCTACATTTGGTATAAAATTCTAATATGCTAGAAAAGTACGCTCAATTATTGGTTGAATATTCTTTATATCTGAAAGAAGGAGAGAAATTATATATAAAATCAACTACATTAGCTGAACCATTAATCAAGGAGATTTACAAATTATGTATATCTAAAGGTGTAATAGTAAGCGTTGATCTAACGTTTGAAGATCAAGTTGAAGAACTACTTCAGCATGGCAACGCTTCTCAACTGGAACATGTAAGTCCCTTATACAAGGAGGCTATGACTACTTATGATGCATATTTATACATAAGAGCTCCCTACAATTTCAAAGCAACTGAATTCGATAAAGAAAAACAAAGTATTTTTCGAGCTGCGAGAAAAGAATATCAGGAAGCTTATTATAGGCGTAATGGAAATGGGGAGATGAAAAGAAGTCTATGTCAATTCCCTACCCAAGCTTCAGCAGAGCTAGCGAAAATGAGTTTAGCAGAGTATTCAAATTTTATTTTTGAAGCGTGCAAACTAAATGATGAAAAACCATCAGCTTCATGGCAAAAGCTATCTAAACATCAATCAGATATCGTTGATAAATTACATAGTTTTTCTAAAATCAGGTATGTGAATAAAGATACAGACATATCATTTTCAACAAAAGGTAGAACATGGATTAACAGTGATGGAAAAACCAACATGCCAAGTGGTGAAGTTTACACAAGTCCCGTTGAAGATAGCGTTAATGGTCATATCTTCTTCGATTACCCTTCTAGATATTTTGGAAAAGAGGTTGAAAATGTAACTTTAAAAGTTGAAAAAGGGATAATTAAAGAATGGGATGCTGAAATAGGGAAAGAGGTGCTAGATAAAGTTTTCGAAATGGAAGGTACCAGAGTGTTTGGTGAGGCAGCAATAGGTACAAATTATAGCATAAAACAAGCAACTAATAACATTTTATTTGATGAAAAAATAGGTGGAACTATACATATGGCAATTGGTCAATCATACCCTCAAGCAGGCGGTAAAAACAAAAGTTCAGTACATTGGGATTTAATTTGTGGTATGCAAGCAGGTGGAAAGATATTTGGAGATGAGGAATTAATTTATGAAAATGGTATGTTTAACCTATAAGTAGGGCCTCAAAGTATTAAAGACCGTGCCTTAAATTTGTTTTATTCATTTATAAATGAGTTATTTGCGTTCCCCTCAAGAAAAGCAATAAAATCATGAATCAATTATTGCTAAACTAACTATAATGTCAAGAGAAGATCAGTATAATCATAGATACAGTGCCAAACAAATGGCAGAGATACAAGGTAGAAGAGTAAGGAGGTTGTATAATGGTTTCAAAAAATTTGATGTAGATATTTCAGGGAATCCGAACTATCCTATGATTGTCATAGATAAATGTAAAATGTTGAATACGTATGTTAACAACTTCGATTTACATTTATTAAACATGCCAAGCACTAATAAGGATAGACAAACGGTTCATCATTTAAAAATCGATCACTTAGATATTACAAAAAAATTTCTTGATGATTACCTAAAAGAATATGGTTTCACAAGAGTATACACAATTCGACATGCTGGTACGGATCTTTATGTTGCTGGATTTAATTTTAAGATACGAGAAGGGAATGAAAAACTAGAGGGTAGATATCCTGTTTTCGGAAGACATAAACTTAGATATTTTTTCCAAAAGGAATTTGCTGAAGAAATAGCTGAATCCTACCCCGATTATAAATTAGTAGTCGATTAATACATGTTACTTTATTAATTTTCAATCGATTAATAAATATCCCATTTAAAAAAAAATCACATTTTTTTAAGTTATATAAACTTTGATGTAAAAAGATTTGTATACAATAAAGATGCATTTGTAATTGTTTAACATAAATGTATACTTCCTTAGATCGCATATTCAAAAGAACAAAACATATCTAATTATTCATAAACAAATTTAAATTTAATGAAAAAATTAAATCTTTTATACAAGGTAAGTTTCCTTGTTGTTTTGGCTGCTTTTTTCTTTGCTGCCTGTGACCCTGATCCAGTATTTACGGATGATCCTACTCTTAGCCTAGTAGATGAAACAGGCTTTATTTCAACAAGTGCTACGATAGATGGTGCAACTGATTTTCAAGTAAGATTAAGTGCAACTCAAGGTACTAATGAAATGAATACCCTTACTATATTGAGAGATGGAAGCCAAATGGATGCATCTGAATTTAGCATTGATGGTATTGCAGCATCAAATAACCCTCAATTATTAATAGATGGAGATAGAGCAAGTTTTTCTTATGATATAACTATCACTCCACATGATTCAGGTACAGCCGAGTATACATTTACTGTAACTTCAGACATAGACAATGGAGATTCAAGTGTATCTATTGACATTACTGTAGAAGATGCAGATCCAACATTATCAATTGATGGACCATCAAGTATTTCTTTAATGAACCCATCATTTGTTGAAATTGATTTAATAGGGACTGCAGGAAGTTCACCTTTATCAACAATTGCTGTTTTCGAAGATGGCACATTAATTCTAGATTTAGATAGACTAGCATGTAATGATTTATCAACTAAGTTTACTGCCAATCCAAATTTCTTAGAAGAAGGTGACAAAGATGGATTTAATAAGATGTTTTTCATTGAATCAAGCAGTATTGTGGGTACATCAGTTTATACAATTACAATAACAGATGAAGCAGGTAACGAAGCAAGCGTTGACTATACTATTACTCTTCAAGATTTATCTACAGCTATTACTAATGAATTTTCAGGTATTAGAATGTATAACAATGCAGGTGCGGAGCCAGGTGCAATTGATTTAGATTCAGGAACGAACGTTTCATCAGCAGATGGAAGTGCTGATATTGTTGATTCAGGATTTGATGGAGGAAGTGATTGGGCTAAAACTATGGAACCTTTAGGAAGTACTGATTTAAGATCAATTCAAAATGGAGCGACTTATGATGGAATTACATCTAGAGAGATGCTAATTACTGCATTTGATGCTGGAACTTCAATATCACAAACGGGTGAATTAACTGTAGGTGTTAGTTACTTAGCAAAGATAAATGAAGACTATTACATTTTCACGGTAGCTGATATAGTAGAAACTACAGGTGATAACTTAGATTACTTCGTATTTAATATCAAGCAATCTTTAAATTAAGATAATTTTCATTTACCTACTTTATAGTAAATAAAATATAAAGTGAGTAGAATAAAAAACCTCAATTCTATTAAATTAGAATTGAGGTTTTTTATTTTGATAAAGTCATTCTATTCCAATATTCACCATCTTTATCAGCTTATACCATCTAATTCAGATTGCACCCTATAATGGCGGAAAAATTAAGTTTTATCCTTATACCATTTCTGCTTTAGAATTTCACTTATTTTCAAGTTTATAAAACCAATTACTTCGTTAGAAATACTCATGATAGCTAATGCTATCCTTGCGTTTTCTGCCTTGTACTTGATTTTATAATCCTTGAAACTAAAGTGAAACCTTAAAACAGAATTGGTATTATACCATTTCTATTTTAATCTGTTGGTTTAGATTCTAAGGATATCATTTCAATTTCAAGGCAGAAAACGCCGGCATATCATTAGATATGGCGAATGAGCAACTGGTCTCTCCTTAGCAAGAATTTCGTCGTTGAAGTCGAAATTCTTGTACTGAGCTTTTTGCCAAAGTGAGTACAGAACTGAAACTTGATGTTTCAGAAGGTTTGAACGAAGAAAGTGAGATGATATACTGGAATATATCCGACAAATTAGAGTAGA
>CAZMKA010000203.1:0-6356 GCA_964566605.1 uncultured Saprospiraceae bacterium
CTGTATGTCTGACCAAGTTGGATACTTATACATTCTTGAGTATATTTTTGATATCCTAAATAAGTTAATTCAACTATATATGGACCTCCAACATTCATATTGGGAATACGATAATATCAATCAACATTAGTTGTGTTTCCATAAATAGAACCTGTTGGCAAGTGTGTTGCAACAACTGCAGCTCCTATTAATGGAACTCCATCTCCATCAACAACTTGTCCGTTCATAGCACCAGTTGTTACTTGAGCAAAAAGCGAAAGCGAAAAAAGCGCCATCGAAAGCGAGAGTAATAGTCTTTTCATTATAATAGTATTTTGATTTAGTTGCAAATATCATTTAAATATAAACGTATTTGACAATTTAATATTAATAAATTGTTAATTTATTAATTCTATTATAACAAACTGATACATATTCAACTCTTAACAATAAGATATTTCGAAGCTATTATTTTGACTTTTAATATAAATAGGGAATTAATGAACTGAACTAGATTATTTTATAAAAAAATCTTCGGCTAGCATACATCTTGCACTTCCACCTCCCAAAGTCTCAATTGTGTTAATATTAGGTGAAATTATTTTACCGTGTGAAGTTAGTTTATCGACTTGTTCCACAGACAATGAATCCTTAGCTGTCTGTGACATAACTATAAACCGATTACCCTGCTTATTCTTAAGCTGAATTATATTTCCTGCAAATGAATGCATTTGATCGAATGTGATATCGATGATTTCTTTGTTTGTTGAAGTAAAATGTGACAATAGTACTTTTTTCTCATCTTCGTCTTTTACACTATCAAGACAAATTAAGACAAAGCTCTCTCCTACTGACATCATTACATTCGTGTGGTAAACTTCATTTCCATCTTTGTCAAATGAATAGAAAAATACCTTTTTGTAGTTTCGCAATACACAGAACTTTTCCATTACTTCAACATGAGTTCTGTCACTTAAGCAAGCATACGCGATTCTATGTTCTCTATCAAGAATCATTGAACCCGTTCCTTCTAGAAACTTATCCTCTTCCTCGAAGTATTCAAAACCGTATCGTTTAACTTTTGTGTTTTTGGGTTTAATAGTATCTAATATATCTTCCCTGCGCTCACTTCTTCTATTCTCGGAAAACATAGGATAGGTAATGATTACATTGTCCTCGTGTGTTGTGAACCAATTATTAGGGAAAATAGAATCCGGTGTAAATGAATCGTTATTGTCTTCGAATACCTCTACATCAATACCTTCAATTCTTAACAGCTCAACAAAATTGTCGAATTCCTTTAAGGCTTGACTTTGAGCTTTTTGGGCTTTAAGCCCAAAAATTTCAGATTGAAATGCATTATTCTCAGCAGTTTCTGGGTTAAACCCAAAATTAATTGGCCTTATCATGATAACCCGACTAGTAATTTGCTTCATATTTGACTCGCTTCTCGCTTTAACTTTTCTGAAAGTTCTTTTCCTAAATAATTGTCTATGATTTTATGCCCCAAATATAATAAAGGAGTTAATATTATAGCCACAATTCCCTTATATATAAAATTAACTGAACCGATAGCTAGCACCTTTACAAAACCCCAATCGGCACCTATATAAAACGCGATGAATAAAACAATAAAGCTATCAATCAATTGTGAAACTAAAGTAGAGCCTGTTGCTCTTAACCACAACATTTTATCTCCCGTTTTTTTCTTAATCGCATGAAAAACTCGCACATCCAATATTTGACCAACTAAAAAAGCCACCACTGAACCGAAAATAATCCACAATCCTTGCCCAAATACTTTAGCAAATGCACTTTGCATATCATTAATTTTGGGCCCCGACCCTAAAAGCCCACTTTCATTTTGCCACCATAAATCTGGCGTGACATAAATAGCAATATAGATCGCGAAGAATGCAAAAATGATTAAACCAACAGTCAAAAAGCTTAAAAAGCGAACTCCACGCTTTCCGAAATATTCATTAATTATATCTGTCATTAAGAAAACAACCGGCCATATAATCACGCCAGCTGTCATTGTTAAACCAATATTCTCAACACCAAACACAGTCCAATTAAATGACTCAATCCCTAAAATGCCTTCTACTGAAAACAGCTTAGAACCAATCATTTCGGCAATAAGAGCATTGGTGATAAAAAAACCAGCTAGTATAATAAACAGACGATTTGCTTTAGAAGTTAAAATGCTTTGCATGTTAATTGAACTTATACCACTTAAATAAGTTTAGACTACCTTACATTTGCAGTAACAATTATAAATAATGGCTAAAATAAGTATAAATCTTAAGGACGGAGAGATTAAGAAAGATGAAAACATTGTGGTAGGCATTGACCTAGGGACAACGAATAGTCTTGTGGCATATGTAAAAGATGAATCTGCAATTGCTGTTAAGGGAAAAGATGGTAAGAATACTTTAGTACCTTCCATCATAAATTTTTCTGGAAATGAAGTAATAGTTGGTGAGGATGCAAAATTGAAATTAGAGACAAACCCTGAAAATACTATATATTCAGTTAAAAGATTACTTGGAAAATCGTACGAAGATGTAGAGGAAATAGAAAATAATTTCGGTTACAGAATTATAAATCAAGACGACGATTCACTAGTTAAAATAGAGGTTGAAGGGAAATACCACTCTCCTATTTCACTGAGTGCTGAGATATTAAAATACTTGAAAAATAGAATCGAAGATTCGCTAGGACAAGAGATTCAAAAAGTTGTAATAACCGTTCCTGCCTATTTCAATGACTCACAAAGACAAGCAACTCGAGATGCAGGAAAACTAGCAGGTTTAGAAGTTTTACGTATAGTAAACGAGCCTACTGCTGCAGCTTTAGCCTATGGAATTGGTTTAGAAGTTGATGAAGAAAAAACGGTGGCTATTTATGATTTAGGAGGCGGAACATTCGATGTATCTATTCTGAATATTGAGGGAGGAATATTTGATGTAGTTTCTACGAATGGTGATACGTTTTTGGGTGGTGATGATTTCGATAAGAAAATAATAGAACATTGGAAAGAACAGTATTTTTCAAGTAAAAAAGATTTCTACGATGACAAATCTTTTTACCAAATGGTTCGTATTCAAGCGGAAGAAGCTAAGAAGAAATTGAGTTTTGCAGATGTATTTAGCGGGTCAATAAATAATGTTACGGTTGAATTATCTAAGGCTACTTTCGAAGAATTGATTAGACCGTTGGTTAGTCGAACAATTGATTCCTGTAAATTAGCAATGAAAGATGCGGGGCTTTCTCCCAAAGAGATTGATGAAGTAATTATGGTTGGTGGAAGTACACGTGTTCCATTGGTGCGACAAGAAGTTGCAAAGTTCTTCGAGCAAGAGGTGAATTTGGATGTAAATCCTGATGAAGTTGTAGCATTAGGTGCAGCTGTACAAGCTAATGTACTTGCTGGAAAGCAAAAAGGTGTATTGTTACTTGACATTACTCCACTATCACTAGGAATAGAAACAATGGGTGGACTGATGGATGTTATAATCAGTCGTAATACTAAAATTCCGTCATCACTTGCAAGAGAATATACCACATCTGTTGATGGTCAAAAGAATTTGAAGATTGCTGTTTATCAAGGTGAAAGAGACTTAGTAAAACACAACAGAAAACTTGGTGAATTTATATTATCAAATATTCCTTCAATGCCAGCCGGGATTCCTAAAATCCAAATTCAATTTATACTTGATGCAGATGGCATTTTAGTAGTGAAAGCCAAGGAGTTACGAAGTGAAGTAGAACAATCGATAACGATAAAATCGCAATATGGTATAAGTGAGGAAGAAATGGCTAAAATGTTACTTGATTCATTGAAGAATGCACAAAGTGACATGAAAATAAAAGCATTAAAAGAAGCCATAAATGAGGGTCAGAACATTGTTGTAAATACAGAACGATTCCTTTCCCAACATGCTAGTTGGTTAAGTGACGAACAAAAAACAAATATTGCTTCGTTTTTGGATGGTTTAAAAACTAGTTTAAAAGGTGAAGATAAAGATGTGATTAATCAAGCGATGACAGCAATTAATGACTACACGACGCCTATCGCTCACGAAGCAATGGATAGAGTTATTCAGAGTTCGCTTGGTGGTAAATCGGTAAATACTTTAAAAGAAGAATAATGTATTTAGTCTAAGAACTTATATTTTTCGCACAAGACTGATAAGGATTTATTATTTTTAATTTTCGTTCATAGAATCCTTCTCAATATGAAAAACATACTTGTTTACTTACTTCTTTCATCCTTTTTAATTCCACTTAAATCATATGCTCAATCTGATTTAGACGCTTTTTTCGAGAAAAAGTACGAAAAAAGGATGAAAAAGAATGACGTAATAGGAATGTCTATAGGCTTGATAGACAAAGGTGAAATCATTCATAAACAAAGCTTTGGGTATGAAAATCTTGAAAACGAGATAAAAGCAAGTTCTAAGACCCAGTATAAAATAGGTTCGATTTCCAAAGTATTTACCGGAATCGCTTTACTTAAATTACAAGAAGAGGGTAAAGTTGATCTTAATCATTCCATTACTAAATACATACCTGAGATCGCTATTCAATCTCGTTTCTTAGAAGAAAACACGCTTCTTATTAAAGACCTACTTTCTCACAGTTCAGGTATGCCAAGCGATATGGTAAATGGAATGTTTTGTAGTAGTCCTGAAGATTTCGAGTGGACCATCAATAAAATCAATCAACAATACATGGCTCGTCCACCCAAATTTGAGTTTAGTTACTCTAATTTAGGTTATGGTTTACTAGGTGAACTAATCGCTAGAATATCAGGAGAAACCTATGTCAATTATATGAAAAAGGAAGTCTTCGATGAACTAGGTCTTAATGACACTTATGTTTTCAATGGAGAAGAAACTTTATCAAAAGCTTATGTAAAAGAAGAATTATACAATCCTGATAGAATTCGTGATCAAGCAGCAGGAAGTGTTGTTTCTACTGTAGATGACATGTTGGAGTTTATTTTATTTTTCATGAATGAAGGCAAAGTGAAAGATAAAGAGTTTTTATCTCGCGAAAGCATGAAGCTACTAGAGGAAGATTATTTAGAAGGTAATGTAGTCGAAAATTCCTATGGGTACAGCCTTGGCTTGTTTTTACATCCATGTAAAATTATTGAAGGCTCTCTTAGTGAGCTTGATACACTTATTGAACACGGTGGAGACACCTATGCCTTTCATGCCTCTTTTGGTTTTCTAAAACACAAAAAAATAGGTGGCGTATTACTTACTAATTCTAAGAATGGAGGTCGTATAAACAGCATTCATAGTATGATAAGAGCTTACTTAGATGATACATATTTTTTAGAATTAGAAAAAAACTATAAGTCAATTGAAGCAATTGAACAATCTCAAAAGAATCCTTTAACTGAAGAAGAAATCTTAGGGAAGTATACAGTTTCGAATTTCATTTTAGATGTCGACAATAAGAAAAGAATAAAGTCTAAAATAATGGGAAACAAAATAATCATGAAGGAAAACGATGAGGTAAACTCCTATAATCTAATCTTAAAGTTATTTGGCTTTATTCCTATTCGAATGAGAAGCATTCAATTTGTTCTTTTTGAAAATCAAGGTGAAATTTATGTTTCTCAAGAAAATAAACCTAATCAGATGCATGATATGGTTGGCATAAAACTCGATTCAATATCTTTAAATGAAAGTTGGCAAAGTTATATTGGTAATTATGAACCGATTGATCTTATTGAAAGTAACTTCGAGAAATTACAATTGAAAGGTGATATTAAATTATCAATAGAAGATGATCTATTGAAACTTGAATTTCCTGAAAAATTTATGATCTCGAGCGTCTATCTTATTGGCGATGCAGAAAATATGGCCTATACAACTGGATTAGGCAGAAATAGTGGGTATAGTTTGACCGTTCTTGAAAATGGAAATTTGGCTTTTATGGGATACGAACTACAAAAGAAAAAGGAGTAATTTTCTGATGATTCCTTTTTTTAAGTATTTTAAAATTACTTAATCTACTAGATCAACTTTCTTAGGTTTTTGAAATATTGAAACGAGTGCTACAATTGCCCAAAACAAGTTTATCACAATAAAAGGATAAGAGTGTATATGATAAGCATTCAAGATTAACATACTTGCACATACAAAATTCAACCATTGATATTTTTTGTTGTCTGTAGTAAGTATATTTCTTGAATTAAGAAAGAATGCAAGTAATAAACCAAATGCTCCTATCCACCCAAATACTTGAAAAATAATATCCATTTCTTAATTATATTTATTTATAGACTCAAACGTATACTAATTTATACAGATTGCACTTTATAATTGCGGTTAAAATTCAGTAATTATCCAAAGAGA
>CAZMKA010000204.1:0-2944 GCA_964566605.1 uncultured Saprospiraceae bacterium
TACATCTACTGATTAATCTTTGGTTACAATTGCAAGGATTCCAATTTCATTTGCTTCTTTTTGCTGGGTTATTTACTATAGTTGCTAGCTTGGAACATATCTTCTTTTATACGATGGCTAAAAAAGGGAGTCAGGCTCCAAAGAAAAGCAATTATTTAGCATCAGTTCTTGCGCATAGTGGATTCGGATTAATGCTTGTAGGTGTTATTGCAAGTGGATTAAACAAATCGTATATCTCAGAAAATCAATTCGTTATGGATGGCATAATGGATGAGGATGCGGCTAGAAAAAACATAACATTACTAAAGAATCGTCCCATGTTCATGAATGGATATTGGGTCACTTATTCAAAGGATACTGTTATAGGTCAGAACAAATATTTTGATCTTGATTTCAGACAAGTTGACGAAACTGGAAAGATAACTCTTGACGAATTCCAGCTTACTCCCAATGTACTCTACAGCAACGATTTAACAAAAATTGCAGCTAGAAATCCTGACACTCGACATTTCTTCTTGAAAGATATATTTGTAAGCGTTGAGTCTCTTCCACTTGCACAACAAGATATAGAGTTTGCCAAAGAAATGGAAGACACTTTAAATTATGAACTTGTTACATTTGCTTACGATGAAAAAGCGAAAGTTGACAATTATACCATTGAATTAAAGGACATTTCATTCAATGCAACTCATCCCGACTATAAGCCTGAACAAGGTGATGTACCTATCCAAATGTCTTTGGAATTAAAAGACACACTAGGAAATCAAACCATCACGAAGCCTGCAACAGTGCTAAGAAATTCGATTGTGTATAAATTTCATTCACACGAAGATAACTTCCATTCAAGATTCCGTATAAATGAAAAATCTTTTGAAGAAATCGTAAAACCGGATATAGCACTTGAATATAGCTCATTCAAGATGAAGCAAGGTGAAACAACTAATTTAGACGGCTATAAAGTAAGCTTAGAAAAATTCAATAAAGTCGACTCTTTAACAGCATTTGTTGAAACTGGTGATATAGCTGTGGAAGGAGAAGTTCTTATAGAAAATGCATCAGGAGACAAGAAAGTATTATATCCAAAATTCATCATAAGAGATAATCAACTTATTCCATTGAGAGACTTATGGTGGCAAGAATCACTTTATGTGCGCTTAAGTAATATTGACCCTTCGAATGGTGCAGCAACAATAGAATTAGCGAAAGATAATATAGATAAACCAAACATTGCACTTGAAGTGGCCACTAATGTTCCAAGACAAGATATCCTTGCTATACAAGCAATCGAATTCCCAGGAATCAATTTTGTATGGTTAGGTTGTATAATGATGATGGTCGGTTTAGGCTTAGGCATGATTTTACGATTCAATAAAGCATAGAAAATATGCGAATTGGATTAGTCGGTACAGGTAAAGTTGCACATCAATTAGCATATACTATCACTAAGATTGAAACTTATAATCTTGAGTGGGTTTATGGACGTAGTAGAGCTAAAGCAGACAAAATAATTGAAGCTTCATCTTGTGCTTTCGTTGACAAACTATCTCATTATAATGAAGTTGATCTTGTTATAATTGCAGTAAAAGATGATACAATATATGAAGTATCAAATCTTTTAGAACCTTCATCAGCTTTAGTCGTTCACACATCTGGAGTAAAGGGACTTGAGGTATTAAATAAGCATCAAAAAACAGGCATCTTATATCCATTGTACAGCTTCTATTCAAAAGAAGAATTTTCTATGGAAAACATCCCGTTTCTAGTAGATTCTGAAGATTATGTTTCAGTGGAATTACTTTTGGCTTTAAGCCAAAAGCTCTCCTCAAAAGCTTACCATATCAGCAGTGAAGAAAAAAAGCAATTGCACTTAGCAGCAGTTTATGCTAACAATTTCGCAAATCACCTCATGACCCAAGCATTTGACATTTTGGACTCCAAGTCCATAAATAAAGAAATCCTTTTACCAATAATAGAACAGAGTTGCGCGAATTGGGTTAAAGGAAATGCAAAAGAGCATCAGTCGGGACCAGCATTAAGAAACGATGAAGAAACCATGAATAAGCATCTTGAAGCCTTGAAAACAGAAGAACAAAAAGAAATATACACCTTAATTAGTAAGTCAATTCTAAAATATTATTCATGAGAATCTTAGGCGAATTTCCACACCCAAAATATAAAATATCCATTTTACATCACAACAGTAAATACACTGTTCAAGTAGAATCCGGTTCATTATCACAATCATATATATTAAGAGAAGGAGAAGGAATTCAAACAGTTGATGATGTTAAAAAGAGAATCAATCCATCATTTATACAATCACTTGATAGAATTTTCTTAAATATGAGTGATGAATTATTAAACTTGTTAAAAGATGTAAGCGACTCGGACGAATTAGATCTAGTGACAGGAGTAATTTAACGTTATAAATATTTTGGGTTATAACCCAAAAAAACCAAAACAATCAATATGGCAAGGCAAAGAGTATCATCAGGCGTAAAATGGGAAGACATTGTAGCTTATTCAAGAGCAGTAAAAATAGGTAACAACATAGAAGTTGCAGGAACAACAGCAGTTGATGAAAATGGAAATTTCATAGGAGAAGGCGATCCATACGAGCAAACATTGTACATCATTCGTAAAGCTGAAAAAGCCTTAAATGAGCTTGGATCAGACTTGAATGATGTGATCCGTACAAGGATTTATGTAACGAGAATAGAAGATTGGGAAGAAGTAGGAAAGGCGCATGGTGACTGTTTCCGAGGAATTTATCCTGCGACAACACTTGTAGAAGTAGGAAGCCTTATTGATCCTCGTTTGTTGGTAGAAATAGAATTTTCAGCAGTAACTTCCTAGCTATCTATTGCACTTTTGATTTGATGAAACCGACTAATACATTTAGCGCTTCATCGTAACTATTCTCATTATTTATGATAATATCAGA
>CAZMKA010000204.1:2954-6285 GCA_964566605.1 uncultured Saprospiraceae bacterium
TTTTTGAACGGTTTGATATAAGTTTCGAACGCAGGAGTCACGTGATGTTCGTATCGATACAATACATCATCAATAGGGTAATTACGTTCGGTTTTATCTCTGTTAATACGTCTTTTTAGCTTTACAATATCTGATGCATGAACATATACTTTGAGATCCATGAGTTTTCGCATCTCTTCGTAATAAAATACGAATAGGCCTTCAACGATAATAATGGGAGTAGGATAAACCGTAATCATCTTGGGAGTTGCAAGAGCATTATTGAACGTGTACTCTTTTTGCTGTATAGTCTCCCCTGCCCTTAGTTTGGAAATATCCGATAAGAATTTCTCACGATCAATACAAGACGGCAAATCAAAGTTTGTAACTCCATTTTCATCTGTAATTTGTTCTTCTCTAGGGCGATAATAGTCATCTTGAGAAACGAGACTAAGTTGGGACGAAGAAAATGTTTTTTGGAGAACATTGATAACGCTTGTTTTTCCTGAGCCACTTCCACCTGTAATTCCTATAATATATGGTTTAACACTCATTTTATGCGATTATTCCGGCGATTGCTGCAGTTAAAAAACAAGCTACTGTACCGCCGATTAATGCTTTTAACCCAAGTTCAGTAAGTACTTTACGTTGCCCTGGAGCGATTGCGCTTATTCCTCCTATTTGTATACCTATTGATGAAAAGTTAGCAAAACCACATAAAGCATAAGTTGCAATTATCATCGATTTATCTTGAAGAACAACTCCACTCTTTCTTAAATTATCGAGCTCACCGTATGCAACAAATTCATTTATCATTGTTTTTTGACCGAGTAATTGACCAACATAAAGCATATCTTCATTGGGTGTCCCCAAAAGCCAAGCAAAAGGTGAAAAAAGTAAACCTAAAAGGTATGTAAAATCAAATTGAGTGTATCGTCCATCAGTAACTTCTGCAATATAATTATCTAAAGAAGCTGGACTTAACCATGAAACTAAACCATTTAACAAAGCCACCAAAGAAATGAAAACAATTAGCATTGCTGCAACATTAACTGCCAATTTCAATCCATCAGTTGTACCTTGTGCAATAGAATCCAACATATTGTTATAGTCAGGCTTTTCTATTTTTATCTCTGTTGAATTATTTGTTTTATTTACTTCAGGAAACAGCATTTTTGAAGCTACAATTGCTGCTGGTGCAGAGATTAAACTTGCAGTTAATAAGTGCTTAGCATAATAGATTTCAAGAGCTTCATTTCCTCCTCCTAAATATAGCACTATTCCTCCAAAAACTCCACCGGCAATAGTAGCCATACCACCAGTCATAAGACACAACATCTCACTCCGTGTCATACCTTCAAGATAAGGTTTAACAGCAAGCGGGGCTTCTGTTTGACCGATAAACACATTAGCTGCAGCTGCAAGAGATTCTGGACCACTTAATCCCATTGTTTTGGACATTGCCCAAGCCATACCTTTAACAACAACTTGAAGAATCCCGAAATAGTAAAGAACAGCAGATATAGCTGAGAAAAAGATAATAGTGGGAAGAACCTTAAGGGCAAACACATAGCCAATTCCTTCATTTTCGACTAATCCACCGAACATAAATCCAGCACCTGCTTCACTAATATCAAGAACTTTAGTTATTCCCGTAGCAATCCAATCAAAAACAAGACTTACTCCAGGTACTTTAAGAATAAATATTGCTAGTATTACTTGAAAAGCTATTCCTACTGAAACTAATTTCCAGTCAATATTTTTTCGATTAGCACTTAATAAATAACAGATAAACAGCAGTACTGCAATACCAAGTGCTCCTCTGCCTAAAGATGTGATAAATGCCATGTTTTCGTCTTTGTTGACGCAAATTATAAAAATAAAAGGAAAAGGGTAAAGAAAAGAGCTAGAAAAAGGGAAGATGGGGGGATTCTAAATCTTGACGAAGAGAATTAGCAAACCATCTTTAAAATGATTGAGGCTTTTCAGAGTCATAGAAGTTAAAATACTTCTTTTATAAAAATGTAGCTGCTATTTAGATATTAGTTATCTCATATACCCACCTAGGAGCATATTCTGTCTCCACCGTGATTTTAAATCCCTTTGAAATGGCGTATGTTAAGCACCCCAATAAAGGAATATCAATCCAATAAATTTGATAATCAGTCATTTCTTTTTCCTCTATATATTTTTTCTTCTTGCTTAAATACATCTCCATTTCAGTGTTGAATTCATTGACTTTATTGCGATTAACATAATCGTATAATCTAAATATAGGAAACCAAACTAGTTGATACAAAACTGCTATGTCTGAATCATAAACCGTTGTATTTGTTCCTAATGTAGAGACTCTAGTAGTCTTCCCAGTTTTTGCAATCTCTTCTAATTCATTGAAAATTTTATAAACTAGGTCTTGATTGTTATTTTCAAGTGCCTCTAGATAACTCGTTCCTAATAGCCAAAATTCGTGAGGTTTATGGTTTATTGATTTAAGATTGAGGTGAGATATACATTCTTTATCTCTCGAAACTATATTTAACACCGACAAATATATAAAGTAGTCAAAGTAAAGATCTGAATAATGTGCATCTGAACTTGATAGCTGATATTTGCTGTCGTTAATAATTACTTCTATATATTGATTGTTAGATTCGTGCTTTTTAAAATTTGCAGTTTGTAAATCTAAATACAACTCAAAACTATGCTTCACAAGATTTCGCGAGCTCTTCTTCATTATTACAGATGTTACCATTGACAAACACCTAGCAATAATAGGCTTTAGATTTAGATGTGAATTTACTTTTAATTTTCTTAAACTCCTTTTTATCCTATTTAGACTAAATTCTGGATCAGTTAATTTTGTCTCATCTGTGATGTGCTGTTTTATCATATAATCGGTAACTCTTTAACAACAAAATTCAACTTTGTATTCGACTTTGCATTGCTCTTTTGATTTACAAATATATATTTCAATAGATTATCTTCAATTGCATCTTCTATATTTAAATTTAACGGAATATCTTGACCTAATTTAAACCTTAAAGTTAAAATGACATTATCCATATATTCCTTAGCACCTTGCTGTGCAACATTACCAGCTGCAGTAGTTCTAAACCAAAAATTCACTCCTCCGCCTTTAGATTCTTAACATATGAATTTCGTGTCCACCACTAACTTACAACTTTTTAATCTAATTTTGTGTCCAGTTATTTATCAGGATTACATCTATATTTCAGTTGAAAAAAATAAGGCTGTACACTCCTTTTTACTTTTTGATTTTTAGTAGCACAGAGCGTAGACTAAAACAGCATCGATAAGCAACTATTTGAGCATGGCATTACAACCATGGAGG
>CAZMKA010000205.1:0-6206 GCA_964566605.1 uncultured Saprospiraceae bacterium
AATACTTAATTAGCTTATAAACAACATTTTAGGGCACTTATGAATATGCCTACATCAAAAACTAGGTGAAGAGCTGAAGTATAGCTTATTCGAAAGCTTGGATTATATAGAGCAAAACCCTTTACATTTTAGTAAGAAGTATAAAGAAGTTAGAGTTAAATATATTCGGCGTTTTCCTTATGGTATTTACTATATAATTACAACTAAAGAAGTAAAAGTAATTGCCTTTTTTCATATGAAAAGAGATCCTAATAAGTGGGATAAACGTTTAGATTCTTAATCTCCACACTCGCTTAAAAACCCTAACTTAAAGAACAGCGTATCATATCACATTTAAGTAGAACAGTTTCAATATCCAAAATCCTGTTTCAGCTGGATTAGAATTAGTATTGAATTCTTTTACTAAAGCTCAAACAAAATTAGCGATAGATGAATAAAAAAAGGAACTCAAGCTATGCCTTCGTTCCTTTTGCAGTCGTTTTGTTTTATCTTATCGGATAAATCCGTTTTTCTATAATTTCGCTAATGATGATTTCAAAAAGTCAATAACATCAATCTCTATACTATCTGCTCCCGTTAATTCACTTAGGTAAAAACTTAACCAATCGCCTAAATGTACTAAATATATCATTCGCTCTACCAGAGAATCACCTTTGCTATATACCTCAATGATTGTGTCAGCATATTTACTAATAATTTCTTTATTTATATCAATTCTCGCAGCATTTCTACGCTCGTCATCTTCATTTCTTAGATAAAGTACCGCCCATTGATCACTCTTCTTTCTCCATCCCACTAATTCATTGTGGTTCATTTCAGGTACGATGTGATGCCAACAAAGCATTTTCGCATTTTCATTAATTTGCTGTCTTTGGCGGATTGCAACTGCAGACATCCTATCAGTCGTATAGATGATAGGAATTTTATTATTCAATCGCTCAGCTACTTCCTTTGCCTCTTTTTTTATTCCTTCCGACTCATTAACAATCAAACCAATTGATGATTCCACGCCCTTTATTGAAGCGTCTGAAATTAATCCCAGTTTATTTAGTATAAATAATTGTTGAACTACTGAATACCCTAAACACGCTCTTGGTGAAGGCCAATTTCCAGGTACTTGAATGTAATCGTATCCATTTTCTTTAGCAAGCTCTATCAACTTTCCACCTGAAGAAATCACTACGATCTTAGCTCCAGTGTCTTGAATCAAATTAAAAGCAGATAATGTCTCCTCAGTATTTCCACTGTAAGACGAAGCTATTGCAAGAGTATTTGGACCTACTGATGCTGGAATACCGTACGCTTTTCCTACTGTAAAAGGAATCTTAAGTTCGCTAGCAGTGAATTCTTTTGCGAAATTAGCTCCTATACCTGAACCTCCTAAACCTGCAACATAAATATTTTGAATCTCTTTATCGTGTTTGCTTATATTCGCTTTGCTTCCTATTTCTAGCGCCTCTTTTAGTTGCTCAGGAAAACGAGCAATCAATTTATCCATCATATTATTAAATATTAATTTGTGTTATTTCGCAAATATAAGGATAAATTACAATGTTTATAATACTGTCATTTAGATGTATTACTAAAAGCTACTTAACGAAGAAATCGTATTACTTCGTTCTCTCGAATGTTTTTATCTCGAATCCTGGTAGTTTTACACTAGTAACTCCTTCAAGATCTTTCTTTATAACCATCTTGTTTTTTGGAGAATAAAGGAAAATGTAATTCTGTGAATTATAAATCATTTTCTCTAGTTCTAAATATAAATCCTTGCGTTTTTCTTCATCAACAGTTGATCTTATTCGCTCTATTAACTCATCAGACTTTTCATTTCCGAAATTTCCAAGGTTGGATTCTCCATTGTCAGTATTATCTGTGTGAAATAAACTATACGGGTCATAAGGCATTAATGATAGTCCCTTTGCTGAAATAGTCATATCGAAGTCGTTCGATTTCAATCGCTTTTGATAAACACTTCTGTCCATATTTTCTACTTCAATTTTAATCCCTACTTCTTCGGCATTTTGGGATAATACTCCAGTTAGTATTTGCCCTAATTGACTGCCAGTACTCGCACATTTTATTTCAAGTTCTACTAGTTCGCCATCAATTTCTTTATCGAGTATGTTGTTGTTATTGGAATCTTTCCAATCGGCTTCCGCCAAAATTTCACTCGCGTAATTTTTATTGAATGTTATATCTTTTAAAGTAGAATATTTATCAATGGAAAGGAATGGACTGTTGATACGTTCACCAACTCCATTCTCCGCAACCGCAATGATAGAATCTACATTGGCAAGATGAGCTAGCGCTTTTCTTACCGCTACATCTTCCAATTTTTTCCTCCTACTATTCAGGATGAAAAAATAATATCGTTGAAGTTGTGTGGATACAAAATTATACTGCGAACTATACGTCTCATTTTCGTGTAATTCATTCCATTGTGTTGACGATAAACCTGAATATATATCATATGCTCCAGCTTTTAGCTGCGAAAATGCAGCAGATTTATCTGGACTAATAATCATTTGTATCTCTTTAGGTTTAGCTTCGAAAAAAATACTTCCAGTTCCATCCCCCCAATAATCCTCTTTTTTCTCCAAGATTACATATTGTTTATTTAACCATTCTTGTACCTTATATGGTCCACTTCCACTAACATTTTCAACACTATATTTCGTACTGCTAAACAATTCTCCATATGCATCCAATGCTTCTTTGTCCGACCTTTGGGCGTAAGCCTCCACATCTATAAGCTCCTTTAAGTCAATATCCTTCAGCACATCTTTTTTATCGTAAAACTTTCTATCCATTATAGGAAATCCCAAAGCTATTTCAGTAGCATTCATAGATAGTTTTTTCAAGTAAATACTAACTGATTTAGGATTTTCAGGATCAACTTTGACATCATAAATATCACTGATAAACGAACGGTATTTTTCCGTATTTGACGAAGGAAGAAAAATTGATTTTAGGGTAAATGCGACATCATAACCATCAACCGAACTTCCGTCTTGCCATTCTGCATCATCCCTTATTTCTATGTCAAATCGTATAGCCTCGGGATATGTCTCCGAAGGAGAAGAAATAGGCACACTTAATTTCTTAGCAAGTACCGGACTAAATTCTAAACTCACAGGGTCATGACTGGCTAATGGAGAAAATATCTGATTACATACCAAGTTGTCGTTTTGGCCGAAGTAAATAACTGGATTTAATCCATTCGGGTTACTAGTGAGATTAACGGTAATCCTATTAGTTTCAATTGCTGGCTGGCAAGAAAAAAGGATACTAACACATAAAATGAAGAATAGCTTTCTCATAAGAGATATTGATTTTATAGTTAGTAAAGATAATCTTGGCAACTTGAATATCAAATTTTAGCTATACCATTTTCATAAATACCATATAGCTCATTCTTATACAAATTGAAAAACGAAGGTAATATATCAACGGTTTTTTGAGACCTTTTAGCTTCATCAAAGATGTTAAGCGTCAGTTTTTCGTTCTGTACTGCATTTATTCCTGTGATAGAAAAAGATAGATCCGAATCAATTTTAAAAGGAAAGTCTTTTAAATACCTTCCAAGATTATCAAGAATCACAACATTTCCTTCTATATTTTTCATGTAAACAGTGTTGTTGTATTCGATGATTTGAGTGAAATAAAGTGCGTGATTAGTAAGGCCATATAGATCGAAGCTTTCCACAACTAACTTTCCATCAAGTGTGTATTTCTGTAACTTTCTTTTTGTGTTATTATATAACCATATATTATTGTCATTGGCCAGTTGAGCAGCTGTGATATCATCTTCCGTCCAAGATTCATAATTAATAGTTTGCAAAACGAGAAAGTTTCTATCGAGGAAGACAATGGTTTTACTTTCCAAGTAATGAAGCATGATATACAATGGGTTTTGCACGGAAATAGAAGTAATCATTCCTAGTGCTTGTTCATCGTAGGTGATTTCCTTTTCGCCTTGAGGATTATATTTTATAAGTAGTCTGTTCGATTGAACAATGAAAAAATTCCCTATTCCATCAATTCCCATATGTGTAGGACTTGCGATATCTATGAATAGTTTGTCTGCACTAATAATGTTAGCCGGGCTTTTAAATGACCCACAAGACACAAGAAAAATACTTAGAAATAAGATGGCATACTTCATATGTAAACTTCTTTTTCAGGTTCTTTGAAAAACTTGACATCTAGGTTCGTCCCATCCCATTCAATATACGAAAAGTATGATATCCAATCGCCAAGATTTAACACCCGCGCACCATCACTTAACTTATGATCATAAACAATATGACGATGTCCGAAAATATAAAAGTCTGAATGTGTTTCTAGATTTTTTTCTTTTGCAAAAGTGATCAACCATTCTTTGTCGGGCTCATAAGCCTGCGGTCTTGTGTATTTTTTGGCATCCCTCTGAGATAATTTCTTCATTAATTGAAGCGCCAGAGTAGGGTGAATCATGCTAAATAAAATTTGGCATATTCTGTTGCTAAAAATCTTCTTAATCACTTTGTAGACGTGGTCTCCTGGGCCTAATCCATCACCGTGTCCTATAAAAAACTTCTTGTTATCAAGATTTAATTGAATGGGCTGTTTATGAACTTTGATTCCGTATTCTTCCGTAAAATAATCAAACATCCACATGTCGTGATTACCTGTAAAAAAGTGAATCTTAATACCTAGCTTTTGAAGTTCCTTTAATTTTGCTAGAAAGTCCGAAAAACCTCTAGGAATTGTGCGTTTATACTCATACCAATAATCGAAAATGTCACCAAGCAGATACAACTCTTTAGTCGTTTCTTTTATGGAATCCATCCAATCACATATGATCAACTCCCGCTCTTTACTCGTTCTATTGCAATCTATTCCTAGATGAAAGTCCGACGCAAACACAATATTTCCTTTTTTTCTATCCATTGGAAGATTTAACTACTTTCTACTCCAAATGTTATATTTCAAAATGCAATATATCGCTCGGAATCCATCTCTCCATCCTATTTTCTTTCCATCTTCGAAACTCCTACCATAGTAACTAATCCCTACTTCATAAATCCGCACCTTATCAATTCTTGATACTTTTGCTGTAACTTCAGGTTCGAAACCAAATCTTTTTTCTTTTAGATTCACACTTTGAACAAGTTCTCTTTTCCACAACTTGTAGCATGTTTCCATGTCTGTAAGATTAAGTCCAGTAAACATATTACTTAATGTTGTAAGAAATTTATTTCCTAGTGAATGCCAAAAGAATAATATCCTATGTGGCTTTCCTCCCATGAATCGCGAACCGTAAACGACATCTGCATGACCGTCAAGAATTGGCTTTAGTAAGATGTTGAATTCTTCCGGATCGTATTCCAAGTCAGCATCTTGAATGATTACAAAGTCTCCTGTTGCTTTTTTAATTCCTGTGTGTAAAGCTGCTCCCTTACCTTTATTTACCTCGTGTTCGAAATAACTGATGTTCATGTCAGTATTGGCTTCTTTATAAGAAAGAATGGCTTTTTTTGTATCATCAGTTGAACAATCATTGACAATAATCAATTCTTTTGATAGACCTCCTAGCAAATTGACAGCCTTCACTTTATCCAGTATTTTGTGAATGGTGTTTGCTTCGTTATACGCTGGGATGATTATTGATAATTGCATTAAAATTGAATTAAGCCATAAATATAGTTTTTATGTTCAATTTGATTTTTATTTTTTCCCATCTTTGGGCTACTTTAAAAAAGAAAAATGAGTAATACATTTCACGATATAAAATTATCATCTGTAATTGAAGAGACTTCTCAAGCGAAATCGCTTGTTTTTGATATCCCTTCTGAGTTAACAGATACATTCGCATATAAAGCAGGTCAATACCTGACTTTGAAATTTAAAATTAATGGAGAAGAGGTCCGTAGATCGTATTCTTTAAGCAGTGCTCCCATCGAAAATAAATGGAGAGTTTGTTGTAAACGTGTCGAAAACGGACTCGTTTCAAATTATATTTGTGATAATCTAAAAGCGGGTGATACCGTTTCTTTGATGGCTCCCGACGGTCGATTTACCTTCGAAGCGAATGAAGAACGCGAAGCGAAATATTTACTTTTCGGAGCTGGAAGTGGAATTACACCAATCATTTCGATAGCAAAAGAGATTTTGGAGAAAGAACCACTTTCGACTGTTTACATGATGTATGGAAACATCGA
>CAZMKA010000206.1:0-6148 GCA_964566605.1 uncultured Saprospiraceae bacterium
TATTATAAATGCTGGTGATGGAACTCATGAACATCCCACTCAGGCACTATTAGATTCTTTTTCAATGCGAGAAAGGATTGGTGAGCTGAATGGTAAAAAAATAGCCATAATAGGAGATATTAAACATAGTAGAGTTGCATTAAGCAATATCTATTGTCTAAAGAAACTAGGAGCTGAAGTATGTGTTTGTGGACCTCCTACTCTACTTCCTAAGCATATTGAATCTCTTGGTGTTCATAAGAGTTATAATTTAAAAGAAACGCTCGAATGGTGCGATGTTGCTAATGTTCTAAGAATTCAACTTGAACGGCAAGACATTCAATATATTCCGAGTAAAAGAGAATACAATCAGTATTTTGGAATTAATTTAGCTCTTTTAAAGTCGCTAAAATCTGTACCTGTAATCATGCACCCAGGGCCAATTAATAGAGGTATAGAATTAGATAGTGATGTAGCAGATTCGGAGTATTCGATTATTTTACAGCAGGTTGAAAATGGTGTAGCAACAAGAATGGCTATTTTATACCTTTTGGCAAGCCGTGAAAAAGTTGAATATTAAGAATTAACTGTGTATTTCAATATGATCTTATTGATTTTTGGGCTTGAGCCCAAATAAAAAAGCCTCAACAAATTAATGTTAAGGCTATTTCTTATACGTTCACAGGATTGACTTTTATATCCAAAGCCAAGTTTCGTATTCCTCCTCAATTTTGAGGACTCTTTTCGTAACTTCTACCTTGCTTGTAGCAGAAGTGAAGAAACGATCAAATATGTATTTAATCATAACTTAAAAATTAAAGGATTATAAATTGCAGGCCTTTTATGATGTGTATTATATATACGTATGAAAGACTCCTTTCGTTGTTCGATATCACATAAAAAGATGTTAAAGTTTTTGAAAAAAAAATAACGAAAGACATTTTGTAACATACTTGACATTTTATATTCAACAGTACAAATAAAAATGGGGAGCTTCATTACTGAAACTCCCCATAATCAATCTAATATATACATCTTTAATACTTGTAAGAAACTCCCAGAGTAAACGTTCTTCCTCTTAGGTAATCCGAAGTAATATATTCTTGTCCTTCATATAATAAGCTTTCAGTTACTCTATTATTTATTAAGTTCTGAGCACCAAGTTTAATATTGTAGTTTTTGAAAGTGTATCCTAAAGTAACATTCAATGTATTGAAAGGAGCGGCATATGTATCAGGAGCTTGATCTCCTAAATTTGCTAATCTTCTTCCTATATAGTTGTAAGAAATTCCACCTTCAATTCCATTATTTGGGTTACTGTAAGTCAAGTTAGCATTAGCTAATATAGGAGACTGTCCAGTAAAAGTTCTAGATTCAGGAATATATCTAGCATCACTAGGAATATCCATCTGAGAACGAATGAATGCTAAGTTTCCTCCAAATTTAAAGTCTTTAAGATCATCACTTATAACGTTTAAGCTTTTTCTAAACTCTATTTCAAAACCTGAAACATATCCACTTGCAACGTTTACATATTGGAATTCAGTGTTTGAAGCTGGTTTAACTGATAAACTTATAGGGTTTCTAAAATCCTTGTAAAAAACAGACAAAGCAACAAGCTCTCCAGGATTCATGAACCATTCCCATCTTGCATCATAATTATAAATATCCGTTGTAGTAAGATCAACATTTCCTAAGTAAAAGATTGAGATAATAGGATCCCAAGAAGCAAAAGGAGCGATTTCTCTTAAACTTGGTCTTGCTATTGTTTTAGAATAACCTAATCTGAAGTTACTAGTTTCATTCGGATTGAAGATTAAAGATAAAGATGGAAGAAAATCTAAAGATAAAATTTCACCTGTATTTGTAGAATCTGCATCTACGTTAGCATTTTCCACAATTTGACTTTGAGCGAAAATATCAGTGTATTCTACTCTAACACCACCCACAAACTTCATATAATCAGTTGGCTTACCATTAGCCATTATGTAACCAGCAATAATGTTATTATAACCATAATAACTATTTTGAGGAATTGTTGCATCAAAAGCATAATTACCTACTAAATGATTACCATTATCATCTTGTCCTATAGTACCTGCATTATCAGCACTATAAAACTCATTTATATTCTGTCCATCAAATTGTGGAGCATTATATGCTGTTGCAATATTTAACGTTACTTCATCACTTGATCTATTCATTCTACTCATGTACGTCCCTGCTTTCAAGTCCATTCCCCATGGTGCATAAATAGGATATGTTAAATCTATTTTACCTGTTACGGTATTATCTTGAATATCTCTCCAGAAAAGAAGTGGTGGTGCTACATTAGCATCTGGAATTCCTTCCATACCAGTAACCGAATTATATTGCGATGATAAGTAAGCTAATTCTGGCTCTTTTCTAAAAGAAGAAGTATATGACGTTATCCAATCTAATTTTAAATTATTAAGAGCACTAAAAACATGCTTACCTGATAAACTTGTAAGATTTAACCCTAATTCTTGGAACGTGTTATCTCTACCAACTTTAAAAGAAGGAGCTTCGATATTCTGGCCATCTTCTCCTATAATATATCTAGATGATATAGTTGTTTGGTGAGAATAAATATTTTTTAGTACGATTTCGTGATTTGGATTAAAACGGTAAGTTAAACCCGCGAATCCATTTATTGAAGGAACTTCTATTGATTGGTCAACTTGATAATCACCAAAGTTTCTCAATTCACCATTAATAGTATAGTTAGCTTGTGTTCTATTTTCAATATGAGAATAATTTCTAGAATATTTACCAGACATAATTAAACCTACCTGGTGACCATTCTTAAGAGAATATGCATTTCCATAACTAAAGTTAATTCCATGATTTATTGGCGCTGTTCTTTTTTCGTTAGCAAATTCGAAATCTAGAGATTTAGATAATGAGCTATTCACCTCAACTAATGAATCACGACCAATTTGTGCAAGTGTTGGAATTACCTCTACTAAACTAGCAGAATTCTCCTCATCAAGAAATTCAGTATCCAAAGCTCTTGAACCATTATCAAATCCTAACCAATCAAGTGATTGACGAGTATTCATTAAAAAATCAGAGTTGAATGTAGTTTCAGTATTGTATCCGAAAGAAATTCCTGCAGAGAATGTTTCTCTTTCTGGTAATGCTTTTGTTTTAATTGTTACGTTACCGCCAGTAAAGGTACCTGGTTGGTCTGGTGTAAAAGATTTAGAAGCGATAATATTATCAATGATATTTGTTGGAATAAAGTCAAGCTGTGCACTGTTTTTGTAAGGATCAACTGAAGGTAGAATGATTCCATCCATTTGAGCTAGTGAATATCTATCTCCAAGACCACGAACATTTAAGTATTTACCATTTTGTACCGTTGCACCTGTAATTTTAGTCATTGCTGATGCAACAGACCCTACAGATAATTTTGCCATTTCTTGAGAAGAAATTCCATCTTGTATTTTATAAGATTTCTTCTGCAACATCATTACTGCATTTTCAGAACGTTCAATTATTTTAGCTGTAACTACAACTTCGTCAATTTCTTGTGAACCTGAAGACATGTTTATATCTAGAAATGTAGTTTCATCTGCTTTGACATTAACTTCATTAACGATTTTGTCAGCATATCCCACATAAGTTATTTTAAGCGTGTAGACTCCTGGTTCTACTTTTAAGTTATACTTACCGTCAAAATCGGTAACAGTTGCAATATCTGTTCCTTCTATAAAAATGTAGGCAGATATTAATCCTTCACCTAGGTCTTCATCCAATATAGTTCCTGAAATGGAGCTTTGGGCGAAAGCCCCGAAACTGAACAAGAATAAGATGGGGAAAAATAAAAATTGAAATTTCATTATTTAAGTTTGTATATATTAGAAAAAAGCATCGGAGTGATTGAAGCTCCGATGCTCAGCAAAAAGTATTATTTTTTAATTATTTTCTTAGTAACTCTTGAGCCATTATCAGTGCTAATTGTTACTAAATATGTTCCGTTTTGCATAGTTGAGAAATCAACAATTGCAGAATTAGAACCAGAAGGAATTGATTGTTTGTTTGTTGAAATAACTTGTCCTAGTATATTTCTTACTTCTATTGAAATAGAAGTTGTTTCCTCTGCCTCAAAAGTTATTTGAGCTATTCCATTTGTTGGATTTGGAAAGATTGAAAACTCAGCAACCTCTGTTTCTTTATTACTTGTAGCAACTAGGTCTCCGAAATATCCATATTCATCTAATGCAGTCCAGTTCAATGCCCAGTTTGTGCCATTTGAAAAAGCACCTATATAACTTACATCATCGAAAAAGCTGTCACCAACAGAAACTGCTGCTTGAAAGTTAAGTTCAGTTGAAGATGTTCTTGGGTCAAGTCCTCCATCAGGTTGTCGAGATATACCACCTATTGCTGGATCAGCAATAGAATTGTTACCACTTGTCAATAAAGATTCTAAAACACTAAAATCTCCACCATCTACATTCATGATTTCTTCGAAAGTTGAACCATTCTGAAAATCAAAGAAAACGTTATTTTCAAATGCAAAATCACCATCAACTAATCTATCGTAAGAATCACCAGCGCCTTCTAAATCATTATCTATTACAACTGCTCCGCTAGCGAAATCTATAAACAAAGAATTATAAATTTTTGCTGCAGCAGCATCTCTTATTCTTAATGCATCATTACCATCATCATTTGTTGTAGCGTCTCCACCACCAATGAAAGTTAAATTAGAAACTAGTACATCCACTTTTGGTGTTAAATCAGAAGATTCGCTTCCATCCCATTCTCCTGCACGATTAGATTCTTCGTCTTGAAGCGAAAACCAATATTGACCTTTACCTTCCCATGATTGATCGAAATCAAAAGAATCATCACCACAAAAAGAAACAACTGCATGCTTTACTCCTACTCCACCACCAAACCATTCGATTCCATCATCTTTATTAGCATAAACTTCAATATAATCTATTGTTGTACCACTTCCTACAGCTCCTAGAGTAAGTCCATTTATTTCATTATTCGCTTCAAGTGCCTTACCTCCATGTCTTATTGACACATACTTTAAAACTCCACTATTGTCTGCATTATCTGTACCACCATATTGAGCTCTTCCTTCTGTTGAAGGTATTCCTTCTATGTTTTCGATACCACCATCAACACCTACAACTCCATTTCCTAGTATTATTATACCTCCCCAAAGACCTTTGTTATTTGAAGTAAGCTCGTTTGGATCGTTTACATCGTCTAATTCAGAAGTAAAGATGATAGGCTGTGTTGAATTACCTTCAGCGAATATCTGAGCACCTCTAGTAATAATAAGTGCAGACGCATTATCACCTGTTGATGGTGAAGCTGCTCCTTTAATAATTGTACCCGGTTCTATTGTCAATTTCCCTCCTGCTTCTAGGAATACATATCCATCAAGCAAGTATTCTTGATCATTTGTCCAAGTTACATCCGATGTAGCTGTAAGATCTGCATCAGTTACATTGATTTGAGCAGTAAGACCTACTGCAAATAAACTTAAAATAATAAAAGTGTAAATTTTTGTCATAATAACTTTGTTTGAGATTTTTTGTTCAGCACAAAAGTAATATGACATATTTGTATATATATAAACCCTAGATTAAGCTTATATCATTTAAATGTGTAATTTAAGTTAACTGAATGTTAACTGGGATTCTTAAAAAATGCAAAAATGGTTTGACCGTAATTTCTCTCTTTTATATAACAAGCATGATCTTTAAAATCATGTTCTGGATTGTGCTCCAAAACAAACAATCCGTTTGGCGCAAGCAATTTGTGCTGGAATAAAATATCGGGAATCCTGTATAAGGTTTTAAGAGGATAAGGCGGACCTGCGAATATATAGTCATAGGACTTTTTATTATTTCGCATAAACTTAAATACGTCTGATTTGAAAATGTGTAAATTTTCTTCAACGTCTAATTCTTTTGCCATTTTTTTTACAAACTGAACAGCTGGGCCATGTTTATCAACATAAGTAGCGTTTGTACAACCACGTGAAATAAATTCATAACAATGGTTTCCTGTACCTCCGAATAAATCAAGCATTTCTGTTTCTTCGAAGTCGATAGTATTTTGCAGAATATTAAACAAACCTTCTTTGGAGATATCGGTAGTCGGTCTAGTAGGCCAA
>CAZMKA010000207.1:0-6106 GCA_964566605.1 uncultured Saprospiraceae bacterium
TATGGGTATTAATTCTAGACTTCAATGGCGTTTTGCTCCACAGTCTGATTTGTTTTTGGTGTACATCGACAATTATGATGTAATGGGCTCGGTGGTTGGTACAAGGAATAGAGCCGTTGCTCTTAAGCTTAATTATTGGTATTAAACTGATTTCGAGAATACTAGCTATCAATTATTATGATTGATTATGAGTATTTTATATTCTACTTGAGGAAGATGCCTCTTTGAAATCGTTCCTTTATCCATTACTTTAATGGAATATCTTAATACTTCAAAAGTATATCGTATAAATACAATATTAAAAATGTTATATCTTTAATGATATAATATAGATTGAACCCTATAATGTCGGAAATTTTATATCTGATTCTTAATGCACCACACGCTAAAAATATTATGAAAATGAAAGTTACAACTAAAAAAAACGAACAAGTTGCGAACATGGTATTTGGAAGTATTTATCCGCATTACTTGAACAGACTGTTGAAAAAAGGGAGAACAAAAGAAGAACTCGACGAGGTTCTTAGTTGGTTTACAGGATTAAGTCAAGAAGAACTACAAACCATCATTGATCAAAAAGATACATATGGAACTTTGTTCGAAAAAGCTAATATTCATCCTAATGCTCATATGATTAAAGGCGTTGTTTGTGGTTATAGAATAGAAGAAATAGAGGATGAATTTATGTTGTACAAACAATGTCGACAGATGGAAAAATTGATTGACGAATTGGCAAGAGGGCGTAAGATGGAGAAAATCCTACGTAAAGAAAAGGCTGTTAAGTAATACCATTTCCCTTTTAATTTGTCATAATAAAATCAACGGTTATCATTTCAATTTTGAGACAGAAAACACAGACGTATCATTAGATACGGCGAATGAACAACTGGTCTTGCCATAGCAAGAATTTCTACATTGAAGTCGAAATACTTGTACTGAGCTTTTTGTAAAAGTACTTGTACTGAGCTTTTTGTCGAAGTAAGAGGAGAACTGAAACTTGATGTTTCTGATGGACTGTATAAAGAAAGTGAGATGATATCTTTGGAATCTAAACCAACTAATTAAAATAGAAATGATATAAGGATAAAACTTAATTTTTCCGCCATTATAGGGTTCAATCTGTATTAGAGGTGAAATGATATAAAGGGAGAAGGTAGAAATAAAAAAGGGATAAAACTGACGTTTCATCCCTTTTTCATTAAATATATTTCGAGTTATCTTTTAACAAAAATTAAACTTTCTTCGTTATTAAAACTTATAAAATACATTCCTGCCTGAAGCTCTTGGACATTAACTTGATCATTATTTGAAACTCTTCCGTTACTTACTTTAGCTCCCAATGAGTTATATATTATATAATCATTTTGACCCTTTATTCCTTTGAAATTTATGAAATCACTTGTAGGATTAGGAGAAATCTTTATCTCTGGAGATATTACCTCCGGATCTGTATTTAATAACGCATCTGTAGATCGAGTATAAGTAAATCCAGCACCACTTGCACCAGTTCCCCAGCTATCAAAAGTTAAACTAAGATAAACATCATCTTCAACAAGCCACAACCCAAATTTCTTTCCTACTATATAATCACCAACATCAGGAACATCAAAAGTATAGCCATCGAATAAAACTGAAAAATCATCTATTACTTCTATTGTACTGTAGTCCCCATCAACAGTTTGAAGAATTTTAATTATTTCCATAATATTATTAAAACTATGGAAATTTGTGGGGTCTCCTAAGACTCCAAAATCATATCCACTCCAATCTGATGAAGAACCAGTATCATCAAGTAAAGCCCATCTAATACCTTGAGTTCCACCAGAAGCCATGAAATCTTGTGTTGCGTCAGCAGGGTCTTCATTCCAGAAATTAAATTCTAAATCTCCAGCTGTAGCATCTGTTCCAAAATTATCTTGCCACCATTTATAGTTATAAATAGCTTTAACACTTTGCCTGGTCAGCCATACATTATCAGTTAATTTATCTTGATTTTCTTCAAGTGTCCAGTCAGCGCCTCCTTCTTTTGTTACTATAATATCGTCGCCAATCCACACCTCTTGAGCTTGAGAAGAAAAGAAAATAAACATGAAAAAGCTAAAAAATGTAAAAGTGTAAATTTGTTTCATAATTGTTAATTTAGTTTAAAATTGATGTAAATTATTATTTGTTAAAACTGTAAGCAAGTTAATCTATTTATCGATTAAAATCAATAATATTTTTTTTGCGCAAACAACAACTGAATTTGAATAGTCATTTTAAAGGCTTTAAGCCTAAAATATATTAATTCTCTCTAGATCAAATAACATACAATGATTAATCTGTATGTTTGAATATACTTTTTAATGTACTAAATAGATGGAACTATATAACAAAACCATTACCATATGAAAAAGAAACTGGCGATTATAGGTGGTGGTACAGCCGGTATGTTTCTAGCTGCATTTATAGACACAGACATTTATGATGTAACCATGTATGAGAAAAACGCTACTTTAGGACGCAAATTTTTAGTGGCTGGGGATGGAGGATTTAATTTAACACATTCTGAAGAACTTTCTACTTTCAAAAAAAGATATACACCAGATTCATTCCTCAATAAGGCTTTAGATTGTTTCAGCAATACCGATTTAAGCGAATGGTTATTAAGTCTAGATATTCCAACATTTAAAGGAAGTAGTGGAAGGGTTTTCCCCAAAAAAGGAATCAAGCCCATTCAAGTTTTGAAAAGTATAGAAGCACATTTAATTAAAAGGTATGTAAAATTCGAATTCAAAAAAACCTTTACTGGATGGGATAATGAAGGTGCATTAATATTCAATTCTGAGGAAGTTGTTTCGGCTGATTATTCGGTATTTTCAATGGGTGGAGCAAGTTGGAAAGTCACAGGTTCAAACGGTTCTTGGCTAGAGGAATTTAGTGAAAAAGGGATTGACACTATACCTTTTAGATCATCAAATTGTGCATTCAAGATTCATTGGGATAATAAGTTTATCCAAAATAATGAAGGGAAGCCACTTAAAAACATAGCAATTTCAATAAACGGTAAAACGCAGAAAGGGGAAGCCGTAATTACTAAATTTGGAATAGAAGGAAATGCAATTTATGCTTTGAGTCCGGACATTCAAGCTATACTAGCTTCAAAAAGTGAAGCTATTGTTTTTGTCGACTTTAAAACACCATATAGTTTATCAAAAATAAAAGATAAAATTTCTCACTCTAAGTCCAATACTACAAGCACACTAAAGGAGGAATTAAAACTACCTCGTGTTGTGATTGATCTGCTAAAAACAACATTATCGAAAGAGGAATTTCTAGATATTGAAATATTGTCAAAATACATTAAAAGTTTTCCATTAACCATTGTTGATTCTGCTGAAATTGATGAAGCAATATCAACATCGGGAGGAATTGATCTAAAAGCTGTAAATGGTGAGTTTGAGTTAAAGAAAATAGCAAACACTTATTGTATAGGAGAGATGTTGGATTGGGACGCACCAACAGGCGGCTATTTGGTACAAGGTTGTGCGAGTATGGGAGTGTATCTAGCGGAGCTGATGAATGGAAAGAAAAAGAGGTAGAGAAGGTTATGAGAATAAAAATCCAATCAACATTATAAACATTTTTGTTTATTTTTCATACATTTGAATATAAACAAATTTGTTTATTATGGTACCTGAATTAAAAAGAATAAAAGGAATACATCCTGGAGCTGTTCTAAAACGTCAATTGAAAAAATGTAATATAAAAAGTATTGATTTAGCCAATTCTATTAATGAGCATCCTCAAACAATAAATGCAATTACCCAAGAAAGAAGAGGGGTTAACGCAAAATTATCTTATAAACTTGGAGATTATTTCAACATTCCCAAGGATTACTTTATGATACTTCAAGCATCTTTTGAAGTAGAAACCTACAGAAAATCTCAATTAAAGAACAAGAATCCACTTTTAGGCAAATTTAGAAAATCTATTTTTTGGGATACAAAAATTGAATATATAGACATTAATAAAAATAAAAAGTTCTTAATCCAACGAGTTTTAGAAAGAGGTAATAAACAAGAAATAGAGAATTTAATTAGTATTTATTCAATTAGAATAATTAAAAAAGAGCTTTTAAATATCAAAAAATCATTCGTCCCAAATTATTCAAAAAACATCCAAAAATATATCTTAAACTAAATCTGATGTTATCTAAAATTCATAAAGAAACTGTTACTGATTTACTCTGGAGTCATTTAAAATCACTCATGCAAATGCAGTGCTTAGAGCCATTTAGATTAGTTGGAGGTACAGCACTAAGTTTAATTCTTGGACATCGTATGTCAGTAGACATTGATTTGTTTACGGACTTAGAATATGAAACTATTGATTTTAAATATATATACACTAAACTTAAAATGAAATTTGGATATGTAAGTAATGAAAAATGGATCAATAATAGCATGGGAAACTCATGTTTCATAGGAGAAGAGCAATCCAAAATAGTAAAATTGGATTTATTTTATTGTGATGATTTTAAATTTCCGTTATTAGAATTTGAAAAAATAAGAATTTCAAGTATTGAAGAAATTATTGCAATGAAGCTAGATATTATTGGGAGTAAAGCTGGAGGAAGGAAGAAAGATTTTTGGGATATTCATGCCATAATCGAGCAATACACATTATCAGAAATGTTAACTACTTATGAAAAAAGATATCCGTACAATCATACTCAACAAGAACTAAAAGCTGGCTTAAAGAATTTTACAAATGCAGATAATGATCCAGATCCAATTTGTTTATTAAATAAAAAATGGGAATTAATAAAATTAGATTTTGAAGAATTCTACGAATAACTATTATTACAAGTCCAAGGAAATACAATATCATTAAATCAATCCCTATGAAACCCTTAATTTTTCTTTCGCTTTCGATCATTCTATTTTCTTGTAAACCTACTAATTCCGGTATGACACAAGAAGAATTTCAATCACTAATATTGTCCATTAAAAAATCAAATCTTGCAAGTAATACTCTAGAAGACGGATGGTATGAAACTTCGAAAACACCGAATGAATTTAAACGCATGTTTAAGAAAAACGTGAAAGAATTTTACATAAACCCTGAGCCTAAAATTCTTCCGGAAAACTTCAAGAAAATTAAGGAAAGTCAAAACTATGAAGGTAGAGAAACTATCGTTGTGAAATTTGATAAATTTGGAAAAGAAGCTTGGGCGAAAACGACAGAAGAAAATATATCTTCTAATTTGATTTTTATTCTTGATAATGAAATTCTATCAGCGCCTGTTGTACAAGGTATAATAACTTCCGGAGTTTGTTCTTTTAGCAAGGATGATATTACCTACGCACAATTAACCAGTCTTAGAAACATGGTTAATAGGGAAGCAAAACAAGAAGTTACTAAACAATCCCCTCACACCATTACATGTGACAACTCTAGTTGTTATGGAGAATACACAGGACCTGAATTCGTAAACATGTCTGACGTTGCACACCAATTTTCTAATAAAATGTCTGCTGCTGTTGGGGATCAATTAAAAGAGCTATATGATTCAAAGAAATATTCAAAAGTTGATTTTGAGAATATTGAAATGACGACTGAAGGAATGGGGAGTGGAAACGTAATTTATAAACTTAAAATCCCCTTTGTGCAAGTTCCTACGAAATGTGAAGCATACACTTCATTTGATCATGTAGGAGGATGGAATCATGAACCAGAATTAAACAAAAGAAAGGACCAACTCAAAGGTTTATTATTGGAAGGGGAAAGCTTATATATCAGCAAAAAAATCGAAACAAAAGAAGGATTACAAGAACATTGGATTCAATGGAGAAATAAAGATAAGCAGAAAGATTGCGTTGTAATGAAGAAGTAAAGTCTTGAGATCAAGGAATGTTCTAAACTAGCATTGCAATTACTGTATCGTCCTGAAAAAAGTTTACACAAAAAGCGTCTAGAGGTGTAGGAAAGATTATTTTTAAATCTCCCCCTTTGGAGGGGGCAGGGGGTGGAATATTTCTATACATCTTGAGCTTAATAATAAGCACTAGGTTCTCTCAATATATGCAGTCCCAGCCTCGCGGTATGCGCGAGGTTCTCTCAC
>CAZMKA010000208.1:0-6038 GCA_964566605.1 uncultured Saprospiraceae bacterium
TTAAGCCTCCCGCTAGCGTTCATCCTGAGCCAGGATCAAACTCTCCATAGTAATATCTTTGATTGTGATAAATCACAATACGGATCATTTATATGGCTAATTTTTTCCTCTCAAAAATTTGCTGGCGATTGTTGAATTATGTTATTCTTCTTTCGCGTTTTACCTAAAAATTTTAGGTTCTACATTATATATCTAATCGTGTCAATGAACTTATTTCTTAAAGCTTTATTTCTAAAGCGGCGCAAAAATACAACCTTTTTAGAAACTACAAAACTTTTCGAGTTTTATTTTTAAATTATTTTTTGATAATTTCACAAGCATTATTTCAAAATAATAACCCCTTTCTTTCAACGGGATGGCAAAGGTACAACCTTTTTCTTCTTACCACCAAATTTTTATCGAAATATTTTTATCTTTTTTTTAATCTTTTTTCCCAGCTTTCGACACTCTTCACTTTTACAAGTTTTTAGCTACCAATTCACTCGTTTTAACAGTTGAAAATTTTGGTTTTTGGGTTAAACCCCAAACTAACTTTACAATTTTTTTTTAGAGGTTTTTTCACTTTCTTATCCTCTTATCCAGCATTTTCCCATATAAAGCCACTTCTATGGTTATTTCCCATGATTTAGCCTTAATTGTTAAGCTATATATATTATACTAAGCACTAACTTTTCATTCTAATATTTATTAAATTATACTTTGTATATATATTATAAATAATGCAAAAAGGTGGCTCAAAGCTATATCACTTTAAACCACCTTTTTATTTTGCTTTTATTCTTTGGGGGAAACCCCACTTATCATATAATATATTATAACATATTCAACGAATTTCTTACAGCGCTACTACATAACAAATAAAGCTTCTTGCTATCGCGAACTCGAACTCGTTCTTCCGCTAAAGTACTAGCTGATGTATTCTTAATTTTCTTAAATAAGTTTACATAATATATATATGCCAAATAAACTCCTAGTCTACACCCTTTTGGTAATTGTGTTATACCTGCATAACCAGCAGCAAAATCTTTGGAAATATCCGCTTCAATTTCTTGTTTCTCTAAATTATTAAACTGTAAGTAATCTAATCCTGGAAAATAAGTTCTTCCTCTTTCTTCATAATCGCTCTTTATATCTCTTAAAAAATTGATTTTTTGAAAAGCAGATCCAAGTTTTCTTGCTGGCTCTTTGAGAAGATCATATAACTCTGTATTATTCTGAGTGAACACTTTCAAGCACATTAAACCAACTACTTCAGCACTACCATATATATACTTATTATAAGTATGCCATTCATAGTCTGTTTTATCTAGGTCCATTTCCATACTATCTAAGAAAGCATCTATCAATTCTGTATCAATAGAATATTCGTGAACTGTTTTCTGAAATGCATGCAATACAGGACTTAAGCTCAATCTTGTTTCAATTGACTCATGTGTGTCTTTTCGAAATTGATCCAAAAGCTTTTTCTTATCATGTCCATGAAAAGTATCAACTATTTCGTCGGCGAATCTTACAAACCCATATATATTATATATAGGTGTTCTAAACTTGGGATCAAACATTTTGATACCTAATGAAAACGATGTACTATACTTATTAGTAATAAGTTTACTGCACTGCTCACAAGTGTTGTTGTATAATTCTATCATAACGTTTGTTTTAATATTTCTTTCGCAACTACACAACCTGAAATTATAGAAGGAGGAACCCCAGGACCAGGCGTAGTTAGTTGACCTGTATAATATAAATTCTTAATGTTCTTGTTTCTTAGTTTGGGTTTTAAGAAAGCTGTTTGACGGATTGTGTTTGCTAATCCATAAGCATTGCCCTTGTAAGAATTGTATCTTGATTTAAAATCATTCATTGCAAATGATTTCTTATATATAATATGTTGTTCAATTGATTCTCCAGTTTTCGCCTCAAGTCTTTTGATAATCTTCTTAAAGTTTTCTTCTCTTTTTACTTCGTCATCCTCAAGACCAGGTGCAAGCGGAACCAATAAAAAAATATTTTCCATTCCCTCCGGAGCAACAGATGTATCAGATTTGGAAGGAACACATGCGTAAAACAATGGCGAACTTGGCCACTGAGGATTTTCATAAATCTCATCAGCATGCTTATTGAAATCTTCATCAAAAAACAAATTGTGATGAGTTAGACCCTTTACTTTTTTATTAACACCTAGATAAAATAACAAGGAACTTGGAGCCATAACCCTTTTATCCCAGTACTTATCTGAGTAATTTCTAGTATTTTCTTCCAGCAAATGTTTATCAACATGATTATAGTCAGCATTAGCTATAACGTAATCTGCAGAATACAGTGCTGAAGAAGTATTAACAGTTTTAGCGTATTTATCTTTTGTATTTATTTTTATAACGGTTTCATTGAAACGAAACTTCACACCTTGTTCAACTGCGATAGCATGCATTGCTTTGGAAATTTCATACATTCCTCCTCTTGGATACCAAGTACCTAAAGTAATGTCAGCATAATTCATTAAACTATACAATGCAGGAGTTTTCTCGGGCTTAGCGCCCAAAAATAATACTGGAAATTCCAGCAACTCTACAATCATAGGATTTTTGAATAACTTTCTTATCGAAGAAGAGATAGAAGAAAACATCTGTAAGCGAAGTGCACTCTTAGCAATTCTCAAATCAATAAATTCGCTTAAACCATGACTAGGCTTCCATACGAATTCATTCATTCCGACGTCATATTTGTATTTGGCTTCAGCCAAAAACTTACGCAACTTATCACCTGCTCCTGCTTCCATTGTCTCAACAAGATCAATTACAGCATCCTCTCCAGCAGGAACATCAACCATTTCATTGTTCTTGAAGAACACTCTATATGAAGGATCTAATCTTTCTAATTCGTAAAAATCAGACGCCGTTTTACCAAAGTGCTTGTAAAAATTTTCAAAAACTTCTGGCATCCAATACCAAGAAGGCCCCATGTCAAAAACAAAACCTTTCTCTGTAAATTGGCTCGCTCTTCCTCCAGGCCCCTCATTCTTTTCAATCACAGTTACGTCATGACCTTCTTTTGCCAGATATGCAGCACTAGACAGACCAGCGAAACCAGAACCAATTACAATAATTTTAGACATATATATATTATAGGTAGTTGAAAGTTAATTCAACATAATAAAATTGCTTTTTGTTTAATCTTTTACAAAAAACATTAAACAAAACTAATTAAAAATTAATTCGCAACTATTAACTTAATCTGATTTAATTCAAAATTTCTGACTTTTCCATCTATATTTAAAGACAATCTGCCATGTTCATCGATGCCTAGTATCTCTGCATCAAAAAGGATTTCGTTATGCATAAACGAATGAATTTCTCCACGACCGTACAAATGCTTTAAATATTCTTTCTTTAGAGATATGAATGCTCTTTCTCTTAGCCGGCAATAATATACGCCTAATATTTTTAAAACTTCCTTTAATACATCATCAAGATTAAAGTTTTTTTCTTCAATCAACGCAAGTGAGGTTGGATTTGGTAATTCAGATGGAAAAACAAGTTGGTTTATATTAATACCAAAGCCCATGACAGTTGACTGTACTTTATTTCCTTGAATAAACTGTTGAATAAGTAGACCAGCAATTTTTTTATTTTGAAAATAAATATCATTTGGCCATTTTATGGCAAATTCTTTTCTAGTTATCTTCGTTAGAGCTTCATGAATAGACAAACTAAGTATAATATTGAGATAGAAAATCTTATCGACAGAAAGAAAGCTAGGCTTTAAAATAACACTACTAGTAATATTCTTGTACTCGTCAGAAAACCATTTTCTGCCAATCTGACCTTTTCCAGATAGTTGATTATAGGTCGAAATGACAGTTCCTTCGATTGGATTACTTTTTGATAATAAATCAGTAGAATAATCATTCGTAGAACTTAGTTTGTCGAAATGAATAGGATAAAACTCCATATGGTCTTTAGTCCGATGATAGAATATTTATATTTGTGCGAAGGTAGGAATAAAAGAATTAAATAGAAGAGATTGAATAAAGCTAAAAAAACAGACGACGTCGAAAATTTATGTGACATAATCGTCGACGCGATACAAGATGTAAAAGGTAAAAACATCATTAAACTTGATTTACGAAAACTAGATACTGCACCATCGGAATTTTTTATTGTTTGCGAGGGAGAATCCTCAACACAAGTAAAAGCAATTTCTGGAAAAGTACATATGAAGGTAAAACAAGAACTTGGTATAATGCCAAATCACACGGAAGGTAAGGAAAGTGGGCAATGGGTACTTGTTGATTATTTCAATGTAATTGTACATGTTTTTTACCCTGAAGCTCGCAAGTTTTATGAGTTAGAGGACTTATGGAGTGATGCAAAAATCACCGAATATCAAAATATATAGATAAAACACGAACGATAATTACTTTAATGTGTTTTATTAGTTTGGCAAGAAGAAAATTATGAATAAGCAAAATCCGAATGACGATAAAAAACCTGGAAAACTAGGGAATAACAACTATTGGTTGATAGCCCTTTTATTTTTTGCAGTAATCGTTTTTAATATTATTCTTTACAGTTCAAGTAAAGGAGAAACTACTACAATAGAAGGTTTCTTCAAAATGGCTGAAAATAGAGAAATTGAAAAAGTAGAAATTGTTAATGAAAAGCTCGTACAAGTTTTCCTAAATGAAAAAGGTAAAAGTGCAAACGAGATTAAGATAAATGCATTAACGCAAAATTCACCTCAATATACCTTCCAAATAGGAGATATAGGTAATTTTGAAACTCGAATAAACGAGTTGAATGCAGATGCAGGCAGTGTCATTCTTGATCCTGTGCACTCTACAAAACAGAATTATTTATTCCCTATCCTAAGTTGGTTAATCCCTCTTTTCATTATTGTAGGTTTATGGGTATACTTCATGCGTCGTGTTGGCGGTGGAGGAGGAGGGGCTGGAGCCCAAATATTTAACATAGGTAAGTCAAAAGCTTCTTTATTTGATGCCAACTCAAAAGTAAATGTAACATTTCAAGATGTTGCGGGACTTGATGAAGCGAAAGAAGAGGTTATGGAAGTTGTTGACTTTCTAAAAACACCTAAAAAGTATACATCACTTGGTGGTAAAATTCCAAAAGGTGTTCTATTGGTTGGCCCTCCGGGAACAGGTAAAACGCTTTTGGCGAAAGCCGTAGCTGGAGAAGCAGGTGTTCCATTCTTTAGTATTTCTGGTTCAGACTTTGTAGAAATGTTTGTGGGTGTAGGAGCATCAAGAGTAAGAGACTTGTTCAAGCAAGCCCGTGAAAAGGCACCATGTATCGTATTCATTGACGAGATTGATGCAATAGGAAGAGCTAGAGGTAGAGGTGCAATGCAAGGAGGTAACGATGAAAGAGAGAATACACTGAATCAGTTGTTAGTTGAAATGGATGGATTTTCAACAGACAAAGGAGTTATCTTAATGGCAGCTACGAACAGACCTGATATTCTTGATTCGGCATTAATGAGACCTGGTAGATTTGATAGACAGATTGGTATTGATCGTCCAGACTTAAAAGGTAGAGAAGCAATTTTCAAAGTTCACTTGAAAACGATCAAGACAGCAAGTGAAATGAAACCTGATGTTTTAGCTGAAATGACACCTGGATTTGCAGGTGCAGAAATAGCGAATGTATGTAATGAAGCGGCTTTAGTTGCAGCGAGAAGAAATAAGTCATTTGTTGATATGGATGATTTCAACTTTGCTCTTGATAGAGTAATCGGTGGATTAGAGAAAAAGAACAAGCTTATTTCACCTAATGAAAAAGAGATAATTGCATATCATGAAGCTGGTCACGCAGTATGTGGTTGGTTTTTGGAACATGCATCACCATTAGTGAAAGTTACAATTGTTCCTAGAGGAATTGGCACATTAGGCTATGCACAATATCGACCTAAAGAAGAATATATAACAAGAACGGAAGCACTCCTTGATAGAATGTGTATGACTTTTGGAGGTAGAGCTGCTGAAAAAATAATCTTTGATAAAATTTCTACGGGTGCCC
>CAZMKA010000209.1:0-6012 GCA_964566605.1 uncultured Saprospiraceae bacterium
TATCAAACAGAGATACCTTATAATGGACTTGATGATGATTGGGACGAAGCTACCTTGGATGATGACTTTGACCAAGACGGATTCCCTATAGCCGAAGATTGTGATGACAACAACGCAGACGTTAATTCGGATCAAACAGAGATACCATATAATGGAATAGATGACGATTGCGATGAAGCTACCTTGGATGATGACTTAGACCAAGATGGATTCTTACTTGCTGAAGACTGCGATGACAATAACGCAGATGTCAATTCGGATCAGACAGAGATACCTTATAATGGACTTGATGATGATTGTGACGAAGCTACCTTAGATGATGACTTAGATCAAGACGGATTCTTACTTGTCGACGACTGCGATGACAACAATCCAGATATAAATCCTGATGCTGAAGAGATTCCTAATAATGGGATAGATGAAGATTGTGATGGATCGGATTTAGTTAATTCTACGAATGAATTATCACATTCAAGTGTAAATATTTATCCTAACCCAACCTCTGATTTAATAAATGTAAAGGTAGATGGAGAGGTGGATTATCAAGTAAATGTATACAATCTAGAAGGAAAATTGATTATTTCAAAATCAAATGAGAATCAAATAAACCTAGAAGCAATTTCAAGTGGAATTTACTTTCTTGAAATTAGAGACGTAAAAACGGGTATGAAAATCGTGGAGAAAATCGTAGTGAACTAATTGGTGAAATTGTCAGAATCAGGATTTTCAAGATTAAAGGATTGGCAAGATTATGTATGTTGTATTCAAGAAAATCCTGATTCCGACAAAAAAGGTTTAAATGACATTAGATGAAATAACATATAAAATAAATGGATGTGCCATGAAAGTGCATCGGACCTTGGGCAATGGTTTTCAAGAAGTCATCTATCAGCGATGTTTAGCTATAGAATTAGAAAAAGCTGGAATAAACTATGCTAGAGAATTAGCACATCCCATATTTTATGAAGATATACAAGTAGGCTCTCGTAGAGCAGACTTTGTAGTAGAAGATAAAGTTATCGTAGAATTAAAGGCAGTGATTAATTTGCAAGATGTTCATTTGGCTCAAGCCAAAAATTATGTAGTCGCATATGATAAACCAATAGGACTATTAATAAATTTTGGAGCAAGAAGCCTACAATTCAAGAAAGTCTTCAATCCAAAGTATAATACCTAAAATCCTAATAATCCTAAAATCCAGTAAATCCTGCTTCTGACAAAAAAGATGAAATTAAAGAAAACTAAAAAAACAAAATTTGATATGACTGATAAATTGAAATACAAAGAATTTATAGCAACAGTACATTATTCAAGTTCTGATGAAATTTTCTTTGGTAAAATTGAGGGGATAAATGACTTAGTTACTTTTGAAGGAGAAACTGTCAAGAAATTGAAAAACGCTTTTGAAGAAGCTGTCGAAGATTATATAGAGTTATGCAAAGAGATGAAAAAAGAGGTTTATAAATCATTCAAAGGATCTTTTAATGTCAGATTAAACCCTGAATTGCATTCAAAACTTTTTGAAAACGCAACTTTAGAAGGCAAAACATTAAATCAATTCGTTAAAGAAGCAATAGTTGAGAAAATAGCTGCTAATGAAGCTTTATCAGCATAAAAATCTCCTAATTAAAAGCCATACCTTCCCTGCAGAAAATAGAACATCCACTCTTAATTACTTCAATGGTATCTCCTTATCCGTCAGTGCATGCAGAAAATTAACCAAATCCTTTTTCTGCCTTTCCGTAAAGTTCAAAGGTTCAATCATTAAAGAATCCATATTGATAGGATCCTTCACGAAATCATAAGGATTACTATAAAAATCCACGACCTCTTCCAATGTCTCGAACATACCATTATGCATGTAAGGCGCAGTCAAAGCCACATTTCGTAAACCTGGTACTTTGAATTTTCCTAAATCTGCAGGATCTTTTGTAATATCATATCGCCCTTTATCCACTAAGCTTTTCCCATCGAATAAACCAATATTTCGAAATTCATCACCCGTAAAGTCAGGCCCAAAATGACAATCGAAACACTTGAATTCATCCGCAATAAATAGCTCTCTTCCTCTCAATTGAGAAGCAGTCATTGCATTTTCATTAACATTATTTAACCATAAGTCATGCGGTGCTGACCCATTACTTTCGAGAGAGCGTTGGAATTGCGAAAGAGAATGAGCAATATTGAAAGTGTCGGGTTTTACTTTAAAAATCGCTAGAAAAAGGGAGTCATATGTAGGGTCATCTTGAATCCGTTGTACAGCAATTTCATAAGACAAATTCATTTCAACGGGATTCTCTATTGGAATGATAGCCTGTGCTTCTAGCGAATTAGCTCTGCCATCATAGAAAAAATAAGGTCGACTAAGCATATTCATAACCGAAGGTGTATTCCTTACGCCTAAACTATCTCCCACACCAAGTGAAAGTGCTATATTATCTGCAAAAGCAAATTCAGGTTTATGACAAGAAGCACAAGAAATCGTTTGGTCCAAAGACAAAATAGGATCAAAGAATAATTTTTGACCAAGATCTGTAGGAGTAGATATTTTTTCGACGGCATCAATTTGTTTTTCATTTTGATGAATCGAAAGACTACTGAAGCCAAGGAACACGAAAAGAATAAAAACGAAAGCCTTCATTTATTAATAAACTATTACCTATTGCGGATTTAAAGAATAGGACACAAAAATACAAAACGAAAAGGCAATAAGTATGTTGTTTTTGGAGTAAAGGATAATTTTATTTGGGCAGGTTTATTATTCACCGCTAAAATTAATTCTTTACTTCATCGAACCTCAACCCTAAAAAAAGCCTTATACCCACTCTTAATTCCTCTACATTCTATTTCCCAATACACAGGATGATGTACCGATGGGTTTGAGGGCTTGCCTCTAACTGGAAGGTCAAATTGAAATTCATACATACCTATGGTATTCTTTCCTGCAGTAGATTTGTCTTGATAATGCTGCTTCGTAACGTAAGAATTAGAAGACTTTTTTTCTTTGTTGGTAGAGTAATATTCTTCCAAATTATGCAAACTAATTTCTAATTCTTCTTCTTTGATTCTGGGATTAGAAATCCTTCCTTCCATTCTTTCTCCAAACGAAAAATTTCCATTAGAATTTACTTTCAATTCACTAGATCCAAAATACAAGCCTTTTGTCATAATGATCAAACTTCTAATAATTCTGATTCCAAATACAATCGTGAATAACCCAAAAAAGAAGAGCATAAGATAAAAAACATATTCTTCTGTATCTTGAAGTCCAATACTGTAAAACATATACAAAAACAAATAAATTACTCCCAAACCAAATACACTACTCACTAAAAACTTGAATCCTCTTTGAAATCCGTTATATTTCAATTGAATACTCGACCGTTCTCCGAAAAGATAATGAGGAGCTAGAAAACTGAATGCACTAAATAGTAAGACAACTCCAAAAATCGTAAGAGGGGTCAGGTCTTTGTCTGTTTCCGCAAAGTAAGGAACTATAATTGTTGCAACTGCTGCAAAAGATAAGATGATTCCTAAAAACCGTGATGATTTTTTATCATAATAAGATCTGGCAACAATATTTTCTGGTTTTTTTGAAAGATACATTATTAATGTCTTTTTTTAAATTTAGATAATCTCATTATTATTACACTACTAACCAATCCCACAATCCCCACACTCGCTATAAACCCAAACAAATATTGATGCCCTAGCTCTCCCGGATATGTATCTAAAAAGTACCCTATGATTGGCCCCATAAAAATGTCGGGTGTATAGCCGATAACGGAAACAAGTCCTACGGCAGTTCCTGTTAACAACACTGGAATCTTTGCCTCATCCATTATCGCAAAGTAAAGACAGCGGATCGAATAGATTCCTATGGACGTCGCAATGATAGAAACGAAAAAGTATGGGATTAAGGATGGGCCAATCGTACCACTTGCCATGAGAATCGATCCTAAAATCATGAAAATAAATCCTACACCCAACATTAATATCGGCTTCGTCCTGTCCGCTAAAAAGCCCAAAATTAATCCTAGTAAAGGTCGAATATAGAGTAGGAGGGTGCCCACTCCAGCTGCTCTTATTTCCTCGAAACCCATAACGTCTTTGGCGTATTGACTAAACACGTCGGAGACTTTATATCCGCTGTAACCTGTCAATATGATTAACATCATGAAATAAATGCTGGGAATGCTAAGTAATTCTTTTAGCTGCGTCCAATTAATCTTCTCTCGTTCTCCTTCATCATTACTTTTTTCTTTGGGCTCGAGCCCAAAAAATACAATAAGACTTATCAAAAATACAATACCCGTAAATGCCCAAATGCCTCTTTGGAAAATGTCATGACGTTCTTCAAAAGGAAAAGACTCGAAGGCTTCTTTGGCGAAAAAGGAAATTACTAAAATGCCGATCGATGCAAAACTTGCTGCTACTAATCCTCTACCACCATCCAAAAAACTAAATGCCTTTCCTTGACCATTTTTACTTCCCCACATCCTCGTCGCTTTGATCATCGCTGCCCAAAACAAGAAAATTGTCGTTACTCCCCAGTAACCATAGAGAATCAACAAGCCCGAGAAACTAGGGTAGGTGCTCATATACATGCCACCGAAAGCCGTCAAGGCAAGTGCTATGCCCATCAATTTACCTGGCGCAAAATAATCTGCCACCACACCACCAAATAAATACGCAAGAATTGCTACAATTCCATACACGCTGAAACACTGACCAATTTCTACATTATTGATTGAAAAAACATCAAGAACTGTTGGTCTAAAAATCCGTGGCATCACAAAAGGCAGGATAAAGACAGCTTCACCTGCAAGGATAAGTAAAACGATGTAATACCAAGGCTGCTTTTCTTGTTTCATTGAACTAAAGGTCGATTATTGAGAACGATTTTTAATCATAATTGCAAAAAAAATATCGTCTTACCCTAAAAATTGAAAGGGTGAAATTAAAGAAAAGATAATGCAACTAATTTAAATAAAGTGAACTATAACAAAACGTATTAGGCTTTAATACCCTAGTAAATCCTCAGCCAAAATCTTCGTCCTTATACTTTCATAACTGGTAATTCCAACACTCTTTGCATAAAGTGTTCCATTTATTGTTGTTCTTATAATTGTAGGAAATGAATTGATTCCATATACTTCTCTTATGGTTGCTCCATACTCACATGAAAAGTCAACCACTGCAAAATTGTAATTCTCTTGTAGAATTTTTATGATTGCTGTATCAGTTACCAATCCTGCTCTTAATCTACTGCTAGGAAACATTTTATACGTTTTTTCGTCAAGCATCTCTTTATCATCAAAGTATATTACAGCGTTATGTAGTTTAAATTTCTCTAACTCGGCACATGAAGGAGTAGGGTAGAAGTCATAAGTCTGTCTCGAAGAAGTAGAATTTACTGAAGGGTTTTTACAAGAATAAAGTAGTGTGAGCAATAAGAAAAAGAGCGCAACTCGAGTCATGATTGTATAATTTTTTGTGATTCGATTCAGCAAGATAAAAAAAGGCTAATCCGAATCAACGGATTAGCCTTTAGTATTTTTAGTTTCTCACTTGATAACTCTACAAAAGAAAGATGTCTTTCACCGCATCAATATGTCATTCACCACATTTTATTTGAAAATGAAAGAATGATTAATCCTTTTGGCATATAAATATTCCGTTTATTATGGATAAATGACAAATTTTAACATATTTGTATTTTAACATATAAGAAAATTCAACTAGTTCCTGAACAATGAATGTCGACAATCCAGTAGATGAAACTAAAAAATCCATAATCCCTATTGGTGGGACTCTTGGTATACTAGCTTATGGTTACAGAGGTGTCATGATGTGGCGGCAAGAACGTCAAAAGCATTATGAAGAGCAAATTGCCAAAAGTCAAAATAATGGAGATCAGCATGAAGAAAACTAAAACGTTAGTCATTGGCTGGGATGCTGCGGATTGGAAATTTCTTACTCCATTGATGGATCAAGGACTAATGCCCAATC